>JAUWJC010000417.1 GCA_030607895.1 Pirellulales bacterium | reverse complement strand
GGAAAATGGGGACTGGCACCAATTTCGGACTCCCCGCAGATATCGGCCGGAAGTGCGGGAAAAACCGTAGCCGCGAGGTGCCTGTCCCCTTTTTCCACGGTGCTCGGTATTCGCCGTCCGAAAAGGGGGACAGGCACCGTCGGCAAACCGAAAACTCTCGTGAAAACCAACCCGTGACGGAGCCAGTCCCCATTTTCGGACTCCCCTCCTTACAGTTTGAGTTAATACTCGTCGCCCGTGAGCAAAATGCCGTGGACCGATGCCCCGTGGCGTGCAACAATATGATCGAGACCTGCGATTTCCTGGCAATACCGAGCGGACTGCGACCATGCGATGGCAGCGAGTGATAGCCTGGGTGGGATTGTTCTTGGCCTGGGCCGCCCTGGCCGCCTGGCAGTACCATGAATACGGCCACGAGCAAGAACTGGCCCGACAGATTCTCCGGCGTCAGGCCGATTCGCTGATGAACTCACTGGTCGGCGGAATTCGATCCCACCGCCGAATGGGACGTTTCTTCTTGGGGCAACTCCAAGGTACGCTGAACGAGTTGGTCCGGTCGAAAGACATCCTGGCAGTGTCAATAGCGTCCAACGACGGGCGGCCGATTGTCTCGTCCGGAGCCGAAAAAGGGACCAGGTTTAATTTGCCGGAACGGCCCGGAGGGTGCTTCGCACAAATTAAACCTGGTCCCTTTTTCGGCTCAGATGTTGGCACGTCTTGGGAAGCGGCCGGGTTCCGGCTTGTCGACCAGTTCGAGTTGTCGCCGGACGCCGGCAGACCGTCGGAGCCTATGGGCCTCGGGGCAGGTCCCGGCCGTGGGTACGGCGCCTGGCGACGACATGACATGATGGATGGCGCAAGCCCCTTCTCCGCCGGCGGGCGATTCACCGCCACATTGCTCTTGGACCGTGCGCAAGTTGACGAGCAATGCCGTCGGGCGGCCTGGCTGCGCAGCTCGGTTGTCATGGCGGGTGGACTGGTGCTGCTGTGCGTGGCGTTTGCATGGCGGGCGACGATCCGTCTGGCCGACGCGCGCGGCCGTACCCGACTCCTCGAAACCGAAGCCCGGCACCTCCGCGAACTCAGCCAGGCAGCAGCCGGATTGGCCCACGAAACTCGCAATCCGTTAGGATTGATCCGCGGTTGGACACAACGGTTGGCCCAGTCCGAGCCGCAACAGTCGGACGTTCAGCGGCAAGCACGGGCGGTGATCGAGGAATGCGATCGGGTTACCTCGCGAATCAACCAGTTTCTGGCCTTTGCCCGACCGTGCAAGCCGGCGGTCGAGCAGGTCGACACGAGTCTTTTACTCAAGGAGTTGACCACCATCCTGCAACCCGACCTCGCGGCCAAGAACCTGCAACTCCAAACCGGTGCCAAGGGGTCGGTCAGCGCGGTCCGGGCCGATCGGGAAATGCTGCGGCAGGCGCTGTTCAATATGATCCAGAACGCCGTCTATTTTTCGCCCGACGGCGGAACGGTCGAGGTTGTTGTCGTCAAGGATCAAGACGGTCATTGCCGGATCGACGTGGCTGACCGTGGTCCGGGCGTACCGGCCGAAGAGGTCCAATCGCTGTTCACGCCGTACTTCACTACCCGACCGGACGGAACCGGCTTGGGGCTGGCCATTGTCCGCCACATTGCCACCGCTCACGGCTGGCAGGTAGACTACATCCCGCGTCCCGGCGGCGGCTCCATCTTCCGGTTGGATCGAATCAATGCCTGACAAACAACGGACCATCCTGGTGGTAGACGACGAAGCCTCGCAGCGCGAGCTTCTGGGCGGTTTTGTCGAGTCGCTCGGGTTCCGCGTGGAGGAAGCCTCGTCGGCCGAAGAAGCCTTGGCGACGATCCGTCGGGAGCCGGTGGAGATGGTCCTGCTGGACGTGCGAATGCCCGGCATGGATGGCATTCAAGCATTGGCGGAAATACGAAAAATCGCCGGCGATCTGCCGGTGTTGCTGATAACGGCGCACGCCGATTTACGTCAGGCCGTTTCGGCCGTGAAAAGCGGAGCCGACGATTACTTGTCCAAGCCGGTCGACTTGGACGAATTGGAAACCGCCATATCCGACGCCGTCGGACCGGCCGGCGAAAAACCGTCGGGAGCCGATAAGCCGATACCGGACCTTCCGCCGGGGTTCGTTTGCGAAAGCCAGGCCATGCGACACGTCGTCGAGACGGTCGCCGTGGTGGCCCCCTCCCGCGCGCCGGTGTTGATAACCGGCGAGAGCGGATCGGGTAAGGAGGTCGTGGCTCAGCTTATCCATCGGTGGAGTCCACGCGGCAAGGGACCCCTTGTGGCGGCCAACTGCGCCGGGCTGCCGGAATCGTTGATCGAAAGCGAGCTGTTCGGCCACACCAAGGGGGCTTTCACCGGAGCGTCCGAATCGCGGCAGGGTCTCTTTCGGGCGGCACATCGCGGTACGCTCTTTCTGGACGAGATTGGCGAGTTGCCGATACACTTGCAGCCGAAGTTGCTCCGCGCGTTGGAGTCGGGCCAAATCACCCCGGTGGGAAGCGATACGCCCGTTGAAGTCGACACGCGGCTGATTGCCGCCAGTAACCGCGATCTGGCCGAGGCGATCAAGGAAAACCGGTTTCGCGACGATCTGTACTACCGAATCAACGTCGTCGAGTTGATCGTCCCGCCGCTTCGACAACGTCGCGACGACATATTGCCGCTTGCACGGCGTTTTGCCGTCGAGTTTTCGGGCACACCGGTTCGCCTTTCCCCTCAAGCGGTGCATTGTCTTTTGGCGCATGCTTGGCCGGGCAATGTTCGCCAGTTGCGCAACGCCATCCAGCGTGCTTGCCTGTTGTGCCGGGGCGATGTGATCATGCCGGAACACCTGCCGCCGAGAATCGCCGCCCCGGCGTCCGGTCCCGCGCCCACCGATTCCGACGACGATCGGCTCTCCCAGGTTGAAAGGGCCACGATCCTGGCAACGCTGGAGGAATGCGACGGGAATCGTACTCATGCCGCCAGGAAATTGGGCATCAGCCGTCGAGCGCTCATCTATAAGCTTCGGGCAATCGAGGCGGAGTCGGAATAACCGGCCGCTTGCCCGTTCCGGCACCAAAGTTGCATGTTAAGGTGCCGTAAACCGCGAAAGTCTGGTGTTGCTGCAGTCCCGCGCTGCAAGAATGTGTCGTTGGCTGCCGCGGCAGTGTGAAAAATATGCGCGCTGCACGAGCGGAGGACGGCCGATTGTGGGGTTAGAAAAAATATCGAACCGGGCTTTATGCCCAATGTGCCCTACCACATGGAAAAGGAGGATGTTATGAGAGTTGCTTGTGTTCTGATTGGACTGGTCGTTGGAGCCGCTTTGCTTGTACCGACCGCCGTGAGAGCCGAGTCGCCCGAGCAAGAATTCGCCAAAGGGAAAGCCCTGCTAGCCAAGGCGGATTTCGAGGGAGCACTGGCGGCCTACGCAAACGCCGTCCGGGCAGACCGGCAAAACCAAGAGTACCAGCAGCAGCACGCCATGGTGCGACAGATCATCCGTCTGCGCAAGCGGCTCGATACTGAAGCCGATCCGCGGCGTTGGGCCTACTTGGCGCGGGGCCTTCATTCGTTCTACGTCAAGGAACGGCTATACGCCGAGTCGCTTGCCATCGATCGCGAAATTCACGCCAGACTGGCAAACGCGTCTTCGGCGCGGATGTTGGGAGAAACCATGTTGGCGATGAACATGGACGCCGAAGCGGCCAAAATGCTGGCGGCATTGGGGCCGGACAAAGCAACCGCGTCGACTGAAGCGTTACGGGGTGTTGCGCTTGCCCGACAGGGCAAGAAGGCCGAAGCCCGAGAGGTCGCCGACCGGCTCCAACTACCCAACAACGCCGGCCCACGCATGCTCTACAGCGTTGCCCGACTGAACGCCCTCGCCGGCAATTCCGACAAGGCGATCGGCCTGCTTGGCCGCGCGTTCGAGTCGATGCGGCCGAGTCAGCTTGGCGGCTTCAAGGCCCACGCCAAGCAGTGTTCCGAATTCGCCGGCCTGGTCTCCACGCCCGGTTTTGCCAAGGCCATGCAAGTCAAATCCAAGGTGGCCGAATCGGGCTGTAGCGGCGGGCGCAACTGCGCAGGCTGCCCGAATCGCGGACAATGTGCCAAGAAACAAGGCCAAGGCCAGTAGTCAGTAGTCAGTAGTCAGTGGTCAGTAGTCAGTAGTCAGTAGTCAGTAGTCAGTGGTCAGTACCGAGCACCGCCCACTGACCACTGCCCACTGCCGACTGCCCACTGCCCCTAGGAGTTTCCCCCATAGTAGATTCAGTCTAACACCGATTGT
>JAUWJC010000521.1 GCA_030607895.1 Pirellulales bacterium | reverse complement strand
CGCAACCAAATCGTTTAGCCCCGGCGGCCACGCCGGGGGCCCACCATCGCCGCGTGGCCGCGGCGGCTAAACGCCACTGTACAAACCACTGTACAACATGCGCGCACCGTGCGCGGAAGTTGCGACGGTAGACTCTAAATCGGTGCCATCCGCGGTACCACTTACGAAACGAAATGGTGAGACTCATGAGCAATGTCCATCTACGGTGTCTTGTTGCCGCTCTGTTTGGCTGCGTTACCTTAAAAGTGGTGTTTTGGCCTTGCGTGGAGTCCGGCGCGGCCGGACAGGGCGAGCAACGTATCCGGCACGTGATCGAACTGGAGCAGCGAATACTGTGTGCCGACGACGGGCTGCTTCTGGGTAACGGCGATCTCTCGGTCAGTGTGTATCAGTCGGCCGACCGTATTATCTGGCGGTTTGGCAAGGGAGACGTCTGGGACCGGCGGCTGGACTTGAGCGACGACCCCAAGCCGCCGCATATCGACGAAATCGCCCACGGCATCAAGGTGGAAGGCTGGAAGTGTCCTCCGTACTCCGGGCCGGTGGTTGCCACGCGGGGCACTAAGAATCCCCAGCGAATGCGCGAGCTCTGCGTGGGGTCACCGCCCAGTTACCGATCCCGGCCGTATCCCTGCCCCAAGCCGGTAGGTGAACTGGTCTTGCAGTTGCCTGCCGACCTCTCGGGCATGAAGATTCGCCAACGCCTCGTGATTGAAGAGGCCGCTGTTCACATCACGTGTTCTTGGCCGTGCGGAGTGAAGATAGAGGCGGAGTGTTTTGTTGTGCCGACGCGGAACGTGCTGGTAGTGAACTGGAAGACAAAGAACTGGGCCGACCGGACGCGAATGGGTAACAAGCCGGCGGTTTGGTTCTCGCTGTATCGATGGCGGGAGCCGACGATCCAGGAATTTGCTGCCCGATTCTACGGGGACTGCCGGCATGGCACATTCCGGGCAATGTCCAGCCCGAAGGCGACTCCGCTGCCGCCGCCGGTGGTGCGAAATGATGCCGGGTGGAACTTCATCGAGCAGACCTTCCCACCCGATCCAACCTTCAAGGCCGGGTTCCGATGCGCGATGGCTCCGCTTGGGCCGGGAATTGCCGGCCAGCCGGTCGAGATGGCCGCAACGGGTGAGGCCCGGTTGCACATTGTTCCGCCGGGTAATCTTTCGGAAGGCCGGTTGGCGGTCGTCGTGGCAACCACAAGCGATAAAGACGGTGCCTTGGCGGAGCTGCGCCGCACGAAGACACTGCTGGCGGATCGAGCAGTCGAGGTAATGAACGGTTGGCAAAATGAGAATCGCAAAGCGGCCGCTGAATTCTGGTCGAAATCGGCATTGCGCATTGCCGATCCGCTTCTGGAAAACCTCTGGTACGAGACGCTCCACGCCCGCCGGTCCGTCTGTCGCCGCGGCAAGACGCCGCCGGGCCTCTTCCTGCCAAGCACGGTGCAAGACTATTCCCACTGGCATGGCGACTACCACACGAACTACAACTATCAGGAGCCATTTTGGGGAGACTACACGGCCAATCACCTCGAACTGGGTGACGCCTATTTCGCGGGCGTCGATTTCATGCTGCCCATAGGCCGGAAGATTGCCCGCGACTACTACAATTGCCGTGGAGTCTTCTTCCAACTTACCGAATATCCGATTCTTGCGGCAGACGATCCGCTGGGCGCCGTCCCGATGGGCCGAATGGCGTACATGACCGGCTGGATGATGCACCAATACTGGTGGCGGTACCTCTACACGATGGATGAAGAGTGGCTCCGCCGGTCGGGTTATCCGGTGATTCGCGACTGCGCACTGTTCTACACCGATTTTCTGAAGAAGGGCGACGACGGGCTGTATCATGCCTTCCCTTCCAATCAGGGCGAGGACGGGTTCAGCGGCGATCCGAAAGACTACACCGACCGACCGCAAATAATGCAGCACGCCCGATATTGTCTTCGGGCGGCAATTCGCGCAAGCGAAGTGCTCGATACGGATGCCAACTTGCGGGCCGAGTGGCGCGATCGGCTGGATCATTGCGCCTACGATGACGGCAAGCCGCCGGTGAAGCTCGACGGCTTGGCGCGGCAGTGCCACGAGGCCAACCCACCCGAGTTTGGTTTCGGACGCCCCTATCAACCCCAGCCGGCCTCGCACGACGGCAAGCCGTGGCCGCCCGAAAACAGCGCCGCCCACACCTGGTACTTCGGCCAATATCCGTTGATGGTCATGCGGAGGCTCCGGGGCGGCGAGTTTGTGGCGGCTCGCGACTTGCCCGTCTTTCGAGGCCTCGTCGAACGTTGGCGGCGGCCTAACGGTCTGATGCAAGGCATGGCGATTGCCAACTACGGGCACGCCGGCGCTTGGACGGAGTCGCTGGGTGTGATCGGGCCTCTCCAGGAAATGATGCTCCAAAGCTGGGACGGCGCGTTGCGGATCTTTCCCGCCTGGCCCAAAGACCTGGATGCCCGGTTCGAGAATCTCCGTGCCGAAGGCGCTTTCTTGGTCAGCGCTTCGTGGTCGGGCGGAAAGGTTGCCTCGCTCGAAATCCACAGCGAGAAGGGCGTGCCCTGCCGAATGTACGTTCCCTGGCCGAAGGGAATGAAGGTGAACGACGCCGCCGGCCATGACGTTGCCGTCACCAGCGAGCCCAACGGCCGCTTGCGATTCCCGACACGCCCCGGCACAACCTACACCCTCCGGCCCGCCAGTCCGGTTTCCCAAACGAAACCCAAATGATACCTCAAACTGTAAGGAGGGGAGTCCGAAAATGGGGACTGGCTCCGTCACGGGCTGGTTTTCACGAGAGTTTTCGGTTTGCCGACGGTGCCTGTCCCCTTTTTCGGGAAAAAGGGGACAGGCACCTCGCGGCTACGGTTTTTCCCGCACTTCCGGCCGATATCTACTCGGAGCCAGTCCCCGTTTTCCACTGACCGCTTACAGTTTGAGGAATAAGGTTTTTCATCACAAGATGCGCGCAAGTTGCGCGTATCTTTGAGCCAAGCCGTGCGAAGCCGCAAGCGGCAGTACAGAGTTTACGGAGGGCGTGACATGAGGTTCTGCACTTTCTGAAAACTGTTTCAGGTTAGGCGGCGAACGTCATGAGGCTTTTGGCCAGGTCGATGATTTTTCGTGGGAGCAACCACGCGGAGTTCCGGAGTTCCCGGAGTTCCGGGGACAGTATACATAACTCTTGACTGCGGCGGGTGGTTCTGCTAGATT
>JAUWJC010000613.1 GCA_030607895.1 Pirellulales bacterium | reverse complement strand
CCCCGCGATGTGGCGGTCTCGGAATCACCCAGTCATGGTAAATCGGTAATCGATTACGCACCCCGGGCACGCGGTTCCCGGGCGTACGTGGAACTATGCAAGGAGGTACTTACAACGTGAGCGGACAAAGACGTCTAGGACGTGGCCTGGAGGCCCTTTTGGCCCGGCCCCCCCAGCAGGGTGAATCTGCCGGCCAACCATCCGCCGAAGCGGCAGTACCGGGTGGTGCAGTACCACCCGGCTATGTCGAACATGTGCCGACTTTCGAACCGGCTCACGATCCGGCTGCCGACGGCCGCCCGGACGCCGGCGATCCAGCCCAAATCGATATCAAACAGATCGATAGCAACCCGTTCCAACCGCGGCAGGATTTCGATCCGGCCGAGACACGGTCGCTGGCCGAGAGTCTCAGTGTCCACGGGTTGTTGCAGCCGGTGGTGGTTCGCCGCGCGGGCGATCGCTACCAGTTGATCGCCGGAGAGCGTCGGCTGCGGGCGGCCATCGAGGCGGGTTGGACCCAAGTGCCGATCCACTTGGTCGAGGCCGACGACCGCCAGGCGGCCGAGTTGGCGATCATCGAGAACTTGCAGCGAAAGGACCTCAACCCACTGGAAAAGGCCGCTTCGTTTCAGCGATATCTCCAGCAATACGGGTCGACCCAAGAGGAGTTGGCCTCGCGGCTGAAGATCGACCGCTCGACGGTGGCCAACCTGATCCGCTTGCTGGAACTGCCCGAACCGATCCAAGACGCCGTGCGGCAAGGCCGTATCACCCAGGGGCACGCTCGGGCCCTCTTACCGTTGGGCGACGAACGGGAGCAGATCGAGTTCTCACGCCGGATCGAGTCGGAAGGGCTCAGCGTACGCCGCACCGAGGCCCTGGTTCAAGAGACCATGGCCGACGCCGACGCCGAGCCGTTGGCCTTGATCGATCGCGACGGTTGCACGTCGCGCCGGACTCGACCCCCTAGCGATCACCTGGTCGCGCTCGAACAGGAGTTCCGGGCGGTCTTGGGTATGAAAGTGAAACTCACCCATACCTCCCGGGGACGCGGCAAGCTGCTGATTTCATTCCGCGACCACGAGGAGTTCGAGCGTCTACGTGAACACATCTGCAACCTGGCCCAGCCAGCCCCCCAAACCCGGGCCGGCTGACACACAGATGCATCCACCCGATTGCCCAATCGGCCGTTGGGCGATAGTATAGGAAAGATCGACACCCCACGGGGCGTGGCGCAGCTTGGCTAGCGCGCCTGCTTTGGGAGCAGGAAGTCGGAGGTTCAAATCCTCTCGCCCCGACTCACGTAAAGCCTGTCGTAGCAACAAGTTACGGCAGGCTTATTTTGTTGGGTAACGCTGTCATAAATGCCGGGATGCACGATTTTGCACACAGAGGAGTGGTCTTCCGTTCCTAAATGCTACAGTTTTCAATGGGAGAGGCCACGCAATGAAAAAGCCGAAAATGTGGTTCCGCAAGGCAACCGGCCGGTAATGGAAGAGCATCCCGTGGGAGCGTTGTTCCGGGATACTCGCGGGCGACCCTGGACTAAGAACGCCCTGGTCTGCCGTTTCAGGCGGTTATCTGAAACCTTGGGAACGTCGATAACCGCCTATGCGTTTCGGCACACCTTCTGTACTGAAGCCCTGGAACGCGGCGTAGATTCAACTACCGTAGCGGTTCTAATGGGACACCGCGATACCACAATGGTCGCCAAAGTTTACTCCCACCTAACCCACAACCAGAAGCACCTCCAAGCTGCTTTGAGAAAAGCTAGAGGTGACGCAAGGCCGCGAAGGCGATCCACCCGAGCCCGGGAATCACCATTCGTGGTGTCCAGCCTCTGCTGCCCTCGGAGTAATCGGAGCAAGAGGAACGCCAGCAAACGAGGCAGGTGGTCGATGGGCTCGCTGGACTGACTGGAAAGGGCCGGTTGAAGCGAGTGTGCCAATGGCACGGCCCGTTCGCGAGGATTCCTTGTATGGCTCATCGCATAAGTAATGCAACGTGGGCTGCTGTGAGCTGTCAGCTATCAGCGGTCAGCTATCAGCCCGAAACCCCGCAAAAAAGCGCTGTTTTCAGCGGTTGATATACTCAACGCGGTCAAGAATTGAGGTTTTCGGATTAAGTTATCAGTAGTCAGTTATCAGTAATCAGTTATCAGTAGTCAGTCTGAAGACTTGCCAGAGCCGTT
>JAUWJC010000368.1 GCA_030607895.1 Pirellulales bacterium | reverse complement strand
GGGGGGCGCGCCCCCCCCCCCCCCCCGCGACGGCATCTCGCGTCGGGATTTCATGCGGGGGTCTCGTACCTCGACCCACCCTACGTTTGAACAATTGGCAGGCGATGTTGGCGTGTGGGCGGCACCGCCACGATGGATTTCACCATAGCACCGGCGCGCGGGTCAGTCAATAACCTTGTTCAGTGGATACTCGACAATTCCCCGGGCGCCGGCCGAGCGAAGCCGGGGAATGATCCGGCGGACCACCGATTCGTCGAGGATGGTGGTCACGTCGACCCAGTCCTTGTCGGCCAGATCGGCAACGGTGGGGTTCTGCAAGGCGGGAAGTAGAGAAAGCACCTTCTGCAAGCCCGCCCGGGGAACGTTCATCATCAGCCCCACTTTCCCCTCGGCCGCCATCGCGCCGCGGAGCATCAAGACGATGTCGTCTATCTTCTGCTTCTTCCACGGATCGGCATAGACCTGGTGATTGGCGATGAAACGTGGCGTGCTTTGGAGCACCTCGTCGACAATTCGCAGGTTGTTCGCCCGCAAGGAACTGCCGGTCTCGGTCACCTCGACAATCGCATCGACCAGCTTTGGCGGCTTCACTTCGGTGGCGCCCCAACTAAACTCGACTTTGGCCGTCACGCCATGCTCTTGGAGATAGCTGGTGGTTAGCCCAACCGCCTCGGTGGCGATTCGCTTGCCTTCGAGGTCCTTGACGCTTTTGACGGGCGAATCCTCGGGCACGCAGAGGACCCAACGAACCGGCCGACGGCTGACCTTGGAGAAAATCAACTCGGCCACCTCGTGGACGTCGGCCTGCGTTTCCATCACCCAATCCAGGCCGGTCAAACCGGCATCCAACACGCCGTCTTCAACGTACCGGGCCATTTCCTGCGCGCGGATCAACAGGCACTCGATCTCATCGTCGTCGATGGTCGGATAATAACTTCGCGAGCTGAACGTGATCTTGTACCCGGCACGCCGGAACAACTCGGCCGTGGCCTGTTGCAGGCTTCCCGCGGGAATCCCCAGCTTGAGAAGGTTGGACATGATTAAGAGATCAGGCTGTTAGAGTCATGCATTATCATTTCTTCGCGCAGTGCGCGTGGATTTCAGGTTGCGTTTAGCCGCCACGGCCACGCGGCGCATCCCGACGTGGCCGTCGGGGCTAAACCCGCCTTCATTCTTCCGCATTCTTCCCATACACCTCATCCGGATCGAACACGCGCTGCCCGACGACTTTTAGTCCCTCGGGCGTAACTTGCCGGTAGAAGCAACTCCGGTATCCTTTGTGGCAGGCCGCATCGCCAAGTTGGTGAACGCGTAGGAGGATCGTGTCGCGGTCGCAATCGAGGTAGACGGCCCGGACCTGCTGAACGTTGCCGCTCTGTTCGCCTTTTCTCCAGAGTTTTTGCCTGCCGCGGCTGTAGTAGACGGCCTGGCCCGTCTTGAGCGTTTCGGCCCATGCCTCGGCGTTCATGTAGGCCATCATCAGGACCTCACCCGTTTCGGCATCCTGAGCGATGGCCGGCAGCAACCCGCCGCCGTTTGCGAAATCGGGGGACGTTTTGGGGTCTGTAAGCATATTCGCGTGTTTTTCGGAATTGGGATAAGTACAGATTGGCAACCAAGACCGAATCCCGTGAACGGTTATGATATTCCAATATAGTCGGCTTGGACGGGTCATGCCAGGGCCACGGAAGAATAGTGCCGACGTGGCTGCCGAAATAATCGGACCCGGCGGCACATCCGCTCCGATTGCGGCCGACCAGGCGGAACGACCGGCGAGTTCGGTGCGAGTTGCGCAACACGGCCATGTTGGGCTTGTTTTCAGCCGCGGCTTGCCAAAACCCGACTTCTATTTATTGGGAGTGCATTGCCGGTTTTTCTCTCTTCTTGCGAGGTGCGAAGTGGAACGTTCGTTAAGCGTACTCTTGCCCGTGTGCAATGCCCAATCGACGCTGGCGCTCACCCTGCTGGAAATCCTCGAAATCCTGCCCGAGTTGACTCGGCAATTCGAACTGGTCATTATCGACGATGGCTCCGACGACGCCACGATTGAAGTGGCCGACGAGTGGGCGGCCCGATATCCGCAGATTCGCGTGATCTGTCATGCCAAGCCTCTGGGACGCGCGGCGGCCATCGAGACCGGGCTGGAGCGCAGCACCGGAGAGATCATTTTTCTGCGGGACGAGAACTGCATCCTGGCGATCGAGGAAATCGACAAGCTCTGGCAGGCGATCGGCCAACACGAACTGGTTTTGGCTCGACCCAGTGCATCGTCCGACTCCGGCTCGAGCCGCTGGAAACGTCGCCACCACGGACACCAGGGCGGTTTCCAAATGGTACATCGCCGGGCGATCCAACAGCTTCAGCGGTCGATAGTCGATCAGACGACGTTGATGACCGAACTCACCCGCAGGGGATTGCAGTGGCACGAGGTCGAAATCCACCGGCAATCGTCTCATCGACCGTCGCGGCTGTCGGTTGCTGGAAGACGCCCATTCCGACCGGCCGGACCGCCGGAATCGAGTTCGCCCAGGCCAAATCGGCCCAACTATTTGGCCAGGCTGAAGGACTTTGCCCTGGGAGAATAGATCGAAAAAGGGACCAGGTTTAATTTGCCGGAACGGCCCGGAGGGTGCTTCGCACAAATTAAACCTGGTCCCTTTTTCGGCTCCACCCCGCCATAGATGGGTATGCCGGACACCCTGTGGCGGAACTTGTCAACGGAATGGCAATCGGGTATGATCTTAAGGAAGGTTTGGCAAGGCGCTTATCATAATCAGACCTTCATTGCGGCGGTTCGCCGACGGGTTGGCTTGCGTAGGCCGTTCGACATCCGGGCGAGAAACGTCGAACATTTGGGCGATCAATTCCCATATTCTCTTTAGTAGTTTGCAGGCAACCGTGGTCGGTCTCCGTCTGTCGGATGCCGTAAGCTTCGTTCTGTCCGCGACGAAGATGTTTTCCTTATTCCGTTTAATCTATTTTTTGTTTTACGCGATCGGTTCACGGGCATTCGTGAGCCAGGAAGGCACTTGTCATGAGTATTATCGAATCGCGCGTCCCCGACACGCGCGTCCCCGACACTGGGGAAAGGCTGTCGGCGCCGGCGAAACCACCGAGCGCCGGACGGCCGCTGCACCGGCTCGGAACGGTCCGGAGGCGGCAAGGGGTTTCGCGGCGCATGATGGCGCGGCGACTGAAGACCGACGTATGCAGCATCAAGCTGCAGGAACAGGAAACCAGCGACATGCTGCTGAGCACGCTGCATCGCTGGCAAGAGGTGCTGGATGTTCCCGTCCAAGAGTTGCTGGTGGAACCCGACGAGGCACTGTCTCCACCAATACTGAAACGGGCGCAGATGCTTCGGATGATGAAAACGGCCACCGCAATCCTGGAGCGAACCAACGAAGTGTCCATCCAGCGGATGGCCCAGATGATGGTCGATCAACTCATCGAAGTGATGCCCGAACTCGAAGGAATCGGCCCCTGGCACGTCGTCGGCCAGCACCGAACACTGCATGAACTCGGCCAGGCCGCCGAGCGCTGCGTGTCGATGGAAGTCTTCATGGAAGCGGGCGATTGATGCCTTTGGATAAAAAGCAAATCGCCCGGCAGTTCGTCGACCGCTTCGGCCAATCGCCGCAGTGGATAATCCGAGCCCCGGGCCGGGTGAACCTGATCGGCGAGCATACCGACTACAACGACGGGTTCGTCCTGCCGTTGGCTATCGACCGGGCAGTGTGGATCGCCGCGCGGCCGCGCGCCGACCGGTCGGTTGTGGTCCGTTCCATCGACTATGCGGAAGAGGCCTCCTTTTCGTTGGACGTTCCGGTCAAGGGAGGCCCGGGCTGGATCGAATACGTCAAGGGCGTCGCCTGGAGCTTGCAGGAAGCCGGCCACGAATTGTGCGGTTGGGAAGGTGTCATGTCGGGCGACGTGCCCCGGGAGGCCGGGTTGTCGTCCTCTGCCGCCCTGGAGATAGCCACTGCCCGGGCGTTCGCCGCGCTTGGCGGCATTGCCTGGGACCCGATCGCCATGGCCAGGCTGGCCCAACGGGCCGAGAATCGCTGGATCGGCGTCAACTGCGGCATAATGGACCAACTCATCTCGGCCGCCGGCCGCGAGGACCACGCTCTGCTGATCGATTGCCGCACGCTGGAGATTCAGCCGGTCCCCTTCCCGCCGGGAATTGCCGTGGTTGTGCTCGACACGGCAACTCGCCGCGGCCTGGTCGATTCGGCATACAACCAACGCCGAGACCAATGTAAATCGGCGGCCGAGTTCTTCCGTGTGCCGGCGTTGCGCGACGTGGACCTGGAGTTGTTCCAACGGGTGGCAGCCGACATGGACGAAACCATTCGGCGCCGTGCGATGCACGTAATCACCGAGAACGACCGAACATTGCAGGCCGTCGAGGCAATGCGCCGCGGCGATTCGGCCGCCCTGGGTATGCTGATGAACAAGAGCCACGCCAGCCTGCGCGACGATTACGAAGTGTCCAGCGAAGCGCTGAACATCATCGTCCAGTCGGCGCTTAATCAGGTGAGTTGTTACGGCGCCCGAATGACCGGGGCCGGGTTCGGCGGCTGTGCGGTGGCCGTGGTGGATCGGGAATCCACCGATGGTTTCGCTCGTGCCGTGGCGGCCGATTATCAGGCGCAAACCGGCCACACGCCGGCCATCTACGTCTGCCACCCAAGCAACGGGGCGGAAGCTATCTCACATGGGTGGCACGTCCCTGAGGAACGAAGGGCGTGTTGAGCCGGGCAACCCACGCCCTTCGCTGCGCT
>JAUWJC010000272.1 GCA_030607895.1 Pirellulales bacterium | reverse complement strand
CGAAGCACCCTCCGGGCCGTTCCGGCAAATTAAACCTGGTCCCTTTTTCGGCCCCGGGTCTTGCGGGTCGTCCACGCGGACCACCGGCACCAGCGGCTTCTCCTGCTCCCAGTCGCCCGTCGGCTCGGTCTCTGTCGCGACAGATCCATACTTCGCGGCGGGCGATGCTTCGGCGGGCCACTTCGTCCCGTATGCGGTTTCGGTCGATGGGTCCGATCCGACGGACGTCTGCCGACTGCCCCACGTCAACCCGGAATCGGCGTCAGCCAGCCCCGGCCGAGCATCTTCCGAAGGCTCGACCGAAGCGTATTTCGGCGATTGGTACTCGTAGGTCTCGACAGGATCCTCCGACGACTCGATTCCACCCCGTTGCGAGTCCGAGTCGCCGTGATCCTGATATGGATTCGACTCTTCTTGATAAGAGTACACATCGGCCTCACTCTCGGCGGCCCCCGACTTCTCCTGATAGGAGTCTCGGTAGGAGTACGCGTCCGGGTCTTCCTGATATGAAGAAGATGACGTATCGGAGGAATTGCCATGATAGACGTATGGGTCGTCTTGGGACGGCCCGGCGTCTATCGATTCGATGGGTGTTTCGGACTCCGAAAAGGCTGCGGACTCCGCCGTGGTTTCCGTCTGTTCGGCCGTGTCCGACGATGACGATTCGTCCGACTGTGGAACTTGCCCCGACGCCACCACCATCCGCCAGACCACCGGGTACCGATGGATGTTCAGACCGATCGAGCATACCACGGTCGCAACAACCATCAACGAAGCTGCAATCCTTGGCATGGCTTTCTCCTCGCGTAACCGTTCACGCCTACACTGGGGACTGGTACATTTTTCGGCCGGTTTATGGTCCATTTCTCTGGACGTGCAAGCCGAAAACATGGACCTGTCCCCTTCCGTGGCGCCGAAGGGGACAGTCCCATTTTCACGGCCGATACGCTCCTCTTGGAAGTAAGGCCAATCGCGCCGCGAAAATCGGGACAGTCCACCCGTAAACGGTCAAAGGACGACGTTAGCCCCAACACCAATAGGCGTTGGCGTGGAAACCATACACCATCTGGCACAAAGAGCAAGGCGGGAAACGGGCAAAGATTAGAGACTAGCAGCACACTGCTGATGACCAGGGCGGTTGGGTAAAGTTTGATGGACGGCGGAAGGAGGAAGGGAGAAGGCGGAAGGCGGAAGGCGGAAGCGGGAACTACCGTGCAAATCGACGGTATGGGTTAGGTGATTTGGCGGTTATCAGCTAGCAGCTTTCGGTTGACCAGGAGGTTTAATGCCGCGGATTCTCTCGAAGGTGCCTTAGGGTGAGAGGTTGGGCGTTGCGAAGCCGCAAGCGACCGCCTTCCCCCTTCCCCCTTCCCCCTTCCCCCTTCCGCCTTTCCTCACACGGGAGCTTCGGCGTCGGGTGTGCCGCGCTCGGCCAGGGCCCGATCGATTTGGGTCATCTGGTCTTTGCTGAGTTGCCAGCCGGTGCCGGCGGCGGTTTCGCGGATTTGATCGGGGCGTTTGGCTCCGCATAGGGTGGAGGTGACACCCGGCTGGTTGATCGTCCAATTGATAACCAACTCGGCCACGGTGTGGCCCGCGGCCTCGGCAATCACGCGGAGCTTGTCGATCAGATCGAGGTTCTTCTGCCAGTGCTCGCCGTGAAACATGGTGTACTTGCGGCGGCTGTCGGTTTCGGCAAACACGTGATCGCGGCCGAGCTTCCCGGCCAGTAGTCCTTTCAGCAGGGGCCAATAGACGAGCACGGCCACGCCGTGTTCTCGGCACCAGGGCAATGTGTCGGCTTCAATTTGGCGTCTGAGCATGTTGTATGGCGGCTGAAAGGCTGCCAAGGGGCATTCGGCCGCAAACGCCTCGAGCTGGGCAACCGAGAAGTTCGACACCCCCACGGCCCGCGTCTTGCCCTCGTCCATTAACCGCTTCAGGGCGCCGGCCGATTCGGCAATCGGTACGTTGGCGTCCGGAGCATGCAGATAGAGCAGGTCCACGCGATCGGTCTGAAGCCGCCCGAGGCTCTCCTCACACTCGCGGCGAAGCGTCTCGGGCGAGCCGTCGTGGGCCATGTTGCCGTCCGGTCCCCAATGCAGACCGCCCTTGGTGGCAATTACCATCTCATGGCGTCGCGGCCCCAGCGCCCGGGCGATCAGGCGCTCGCTCTCGCCGGCGCGGCCGTACATGAAAGCCGTGTCCAGATGATTGATCCCCAACTCGAAGCACGCCCGAATCGTCGCCAGACTGTCCTCGTCGTTGGCGCCCGGGCTAGTCATGCCGGCTATCGGCCAGCAACCCAACGCGACGGGGGAGACGCGAATATCGGTGTTGCCGAGGGTACGGAGTTCCATGGTCGGTTTTGGAATGGGCTCATGGAAAAAGGTTCATCTGGTCGGCTCGGCATTTGGGAAGAACCGCTTCAGCAACCGGCCATCAGCATACATCATCCCGCAAACGCTGACAGGCACCCCTGTTTCACCCAAAATCCGGAAAATTCCTCTGTATTCCCCGCGATATTGCCCAGATTGCCAACAGTCGGCCCGACTTCGGCACATGCGATACCTTCGGTGGCATCTGGAACGTACCGACCTGGTCCCGCCATGGTGGTGCCCTCCTTGACAACGCCCCCTCGGCTGTTGTTCAGGACGGGAACTACCCTAAACCACCCGTCGCGTCATCACCAAAACCCGATTTCCTTGCTACAGTCTCGAAGAAGTAGTGGGTAGTGAGTCAGTTCTTCCCACGTGGGTCTCGTACCTCGACCCACCCTACAACTGACCACTACTTCCGCGTCACAGGCGGAGCATCTCCAGCAGCGATTGGGCAACCGCTTGCGGATCGCGAGCGATGGCGAGTATAAGCCCCAGCACAATCAGCAACCCGGCGCTTATCAGGCTGGCGGCGCGGGGGTTACGGGGAACCTCGAAATCGCCCAGCCCATCCCGCAGTGCATCTTCGAATTGCCGCCAGCCGGCGTAATCCTGGTTTGGGCCGTTGGCCACCAGCGAGACGTTGCGCACCCGGGCCATGCCGTCTATGTGCAACTGAACACCCAGGCCGGGCAGCACTAGGCTGTCGCCCGCCCAGCGGGCACCGGCGTCGAGTCTGGTGACCAGATCGGCCAGAATCGGCCGAAGCTCGTCGGCCGAGACGTTGTAGACAATCAAACGAGGCCGCAACAGAAGCAACACGAGCACGAGAGACAACGCGTAAAGCGCTACGAGCAACACCCAGACAATCCAAGCGTGCGGCTCGAACCGGATTGCCGCCGCGTTGGGAAAGAATAACTCCAGGGGACCGATAATCACCAGGCCGGAAACCGCCAGCCCCAAGGCGGCCGCGTCGCGCGTTGCCGACACCAAGAACGGACGCCGCGACAAATTGATCGCCCCAAGCAGCAACAGGTAAATCGCCACCGGACCGCCTGCCAGGCACAAACGAAACGGGTCCATCTTTATCAGTTTTCAGTTATCAGTTTTCAGTTGTCAGTTATCAGTTGTCAGTTATCAGTTGTCAGTTATCAGTTGTCAGTTATCAGTTTTCAGTTATCAGTTTTCAGTTTTCAGACTCATGAACTGACAACTGACAACTGACAACTTTAGTTCTATTGGTACTTCTTGCCTTTCGCCCGCCCATTGGAGCGGAGGTTCTTCATTCGATGCAGTTCGGCTTGCAATTTCGCCCGCTCCACCAGGCAGTCGCGGCGGAGTCGGCTGAAATGGTGTTTCGTGGAAACGATGTCGGCCACGGCCAGCAGGGCAAGCCATATCACCAGAAACAGGGCACCCATCCAGAAGAGAATAACCGCAACCGGCGCAAGGGGCGGCGAGTTGACCCATTGGCCGACAAAGATAGCCACCGCCAACAAGCCCAGCATCGCACTGGACTGCATCCGGCGGCGGAACTGCCGCCAGCGATAGTCCAATTCGATCGGTTCAAGCTCCCGCTGCCGGACGGACCGCCAGGTGCGAACGTGCGACCCGGTCAACCCGGCCGCCGAGAGGAACAAGAACAGCGAAATCATCAGCCAAGACCAGAAATCCACCGCCGTTTCAGGCTCCCTTCATAAAACCGCGACCGGTGGTCGCGATGAAGGATTGGGAAAACCGCACGTTTCTTACAGCGGACGCGACCACCGGTCGCGGCTTTATACCTACTTGACCGCTTTCAGCCATTCCCGTATTACCCAACCCACTTTTGCCAGACTCAGAGCGGAGCACTTGTCGACCGTATCGCCCATGGTATGCCAGGGTGGATAGTCGAAATCGATCACGTCGCAGGCGGGGATTTTCTCGATGTTGTGCAGCGGCAAGTGATCGTCCCGGATTTCATATTTCTTCCGCGCGATGAATTCTCGCACTCCCAGCCGTGCGGCCGTCGCCCAGATGTCTTCCACCAGCGGCCGCGTATCGCGCCACCACATGCTGTTCCGCTCCTGGTAAATCTGCAAGTCGGCGTCGCCAATCATGTCCAGCAGCACAGCCCAACGGTAGCAATACGGGGGCGGGTTCTTGCGGTACTCCCGGGCGAAATACTCCGACCCCAGGAAGAACCGACCGTTGGGCTTGAAGATGAACTCCTCGCCGTCGAAGAGTACGAAATCTATGCCGTACTTGCAGGGCAAATTGGGTATCTCATGTGCCAACTCCATCAGCACGGCCACCCCGCTGCCACCGTCGTTGGCGCCGATGAACGGGCCACGGGGATTCTGCTTGTCGAGCATGGGGAAAGGCAGTGTGTCGTAATGGGCGCAGAGGAGGATACGCCGCCGGCTCTCGGGATGCCAGTGGACGATCAGGTTTGCCATGGGCACAGTTGCCATGGACAGGGGCGAACTGTCCAGCGGATGGCGGATGCGGAACCTTTGCAGGCTGACCTGCCCACCCAGTTTGCGGAAATGAGCCACGAGCAACTCTTGCTGAGCAGCCATCCCCTGCGATCCGCTCCGACGCGGCCCGATCGCACATACCTGCTTCAGGTACTCGTACGCCCGGGCACCGTTGAACGGGATATCCTTCAGATGCAATTGCGAGGTTGCCGCTTCGGCGTTTTGGTTCGGCCCGCGGCCGTCCAACAACAGCAGGTAGCCGGCCGCCAGACAGCAACCCGCCACAACTACCCACAAAAAGAGCGTTTGGCCCGAGAACCCGTCGGCCGATTTATGCGCGCTGGCGTCCATGTATCCATTTCAGTTGTTTCGCGTATGCTTGTCAAGGGGACCACGTATGCTTGTCAAGGGGACACTGTGGTCGGGTGCGGCCGCGCCGGCAAAGATCCGCTTCTAATGCAGGCAGAGTCAGCTAGGCAACGCTTCGTCGCAATCTAGCGTCAGGACCAGCGCGAGAGGCCGCGTGTTAAGCACACGGATCGACTTGCTCAAGCCTCTTCACTTGTGAGTGGGGCCAACGCCCGAAAGTTGACTTGCGGCCCCTTATCGCTAATACCGTAGCAGTGTTGCCGCCGTAGGTTGTGGGCACGCTGGAGAAACGGCCATGCCCCCGAAGTCTGCGGCCAGCAGCGTTCGGGAGTCGACGACACGGGTAGACCACACGATGAACGAGTAGGAGATAATGCGATGAGACATTTCACCATCGGGGCACAGCCACACCCCGCCAATTTGCCAAGTCCCTTGCCGCACGCAATTACCACACTAATACTTACCACTGCCACAGCCTTCGTCGCAATAGGAGTTGGTGAGCAAGCACAAAGCGAGGAATCCGACCGTGTACCAAACATCGTGCTCATACTTGCCGACGATAAGTAGCAGCAATCCGCCGGGAGATGGTCAGAATATGCAGAAAACAAACAATGACCCGCTTAATTCGGTTCTTCCGTTCTTGGGTGCAAAACGCTAGAAACGCGGCGGTGTGCCACTGCTTGCCCGGAGAAAAAAAGCCAATTTAGTTGGGCAGGCACAGCTTTCGGGCGTTGCGAATTAGACAGGTGTCCGGCCAGAAGTGCCTTGATGCAAGTTCAACGCTCACGGGAAGTTTCGCAAGCAGTGGCACACTGGCCGCTTTCCAGGAGTTTGCACATAAAAACGGAAGAGCCGAAACCTTGCACGCCGCCTTGGGCGATGGCCCGAAAGACCGCTTCGT
>JAUWJC010000325.1 GCA_030607895.1 Pirellulales bacterium | reverse complement strand
GTCAGCCTGGCCGGCGCGCCGCCGCCATCGAGATCGAGCGTAACGTCGCCTTCCAGGTAGGCGATTACTTTGTTGCGTCCCCGGGCCGAAAAAGGGACCAGGTTTAATTTGCCGGAACGGCCCGGAGGGTGCTTCGCACAAATTAAACCTGGTCCCTTTTTCGGCGTGCCGGTGCGGTCGATCCAGAGTACCGCCTCGCTGCTCTTTCCGGAATCTTCTCCCTGAACGATTTGGCAATTGCCTCGCAACACCCAGACTTCATACGCCCCTTGCATCCAATGGGTGGCCGACTGGGCAGTGATGACAATCGGCGCGGCGTCGTTTGGCGTCGGGAGTGCAACTTCTGCCTCCAGTTGCGCCACCGACACCAGCGCCAATACCGCCGCGCCGACGGCCGTAAGCAAGACGGCGCCGCGCGTACGGCGACCGCTTGCGCGCGGCAACACCGCCGCGCGCGGGATGCTAGCCGAGTTCTCCCAAGGGTGATTGCTCAGCAGACCGGCATCCTTGCCCGCCCGGCGTCGCTTACCTCGGCAACGCCGGACCAAGTCGCAACATGAAGTGACAGAAGTTCTTACGAGAAAAGTACCCGCTGATTAGCGGGCCGGATTATAGGAGTGTCAGGCCACCGGAGCAAGGCGGGGTCGGACGAGGGACTGGCGACGTAACTCTCATCTTCACAATAGGTTATGCAGATTCACCCCGATCGAACCCGGGCGGCCGACGTGCGATAAGCCAGGCCAGGCCGGCCGCTGCGGCCAGCGCGACCACCGGCATCAGGGGCGCGCGCATCCGCATGTTGGCCCAGTAGAAGACGTGAATTGCCGTCACGCACCCCGCCAAAAGAGTTGCCCATGCCGAAAAAGGGACCAGGTTTAATTTGCCGGAACGGCCCGGAGGGTGCTTCGCACAAATTAAACCTGGTCCCTTTTTCGGCCAGACGGCCCAAACGCCGACGGCCGCTAGCGAGAGTTCGACCAGGTACCAGAGCCCCACCGCATAACGGGCAAGACGATGAAGCGGACTTTCGTTCGACGGTATTGTCATTGTCACTGTCTGGTGCGGCAGCAATTGCCACAGCCGGCCGACGCGAACCAGACACGAATAGCAGAACATGCCCGGCTCGCGGCGGATATTCCGACATGCTTCCGCATAGTCAGCCCGATCGGCGCGGAGTTCATCGCGGAGTTCATCGGCGGGAACGGTTCGCGTACGATGCAGTTCGTCGGCATCCCATACGCTGCCGGGCCGGCCCGAGCGGAGATATTCGTAGAACCACGGGTTGTTTCCCAGCAGCAGTGTGTATCCACCATGGGTTGTCGTCAGGATGGGGCGTCCGAACTGGATTTGATTCCGCACCACCCAGGGAACCAACACCACGGCCGCGGCGATTGCAAACGACCCGAAGACGCTCACTCGCCGCGACCTCTGCTCAGTGGGCCCGATGGACACCGGCAGCAGCAGTGCGGCAGCAAAGGTCCAGAGTAGCAAACCCGGCCGACACAACGCCGCGGCGGCCGACACGACGCCGGCAGCCGCCGCTCGAACGGCAGTCGGTCGCTCGGAAACCGCCGTCAGGCAGACCAACGCCGCGACAATCAAGAACGTCGCCAGAGTCTCGGTCATCACCAGTGTCGATTGGGCCAGCAGGATGGGATCGTAGGCAACCAGCACGGCCGCGACGACCGCGTATCTTCCAAGCTCCAAACGCCGTGCCAGCCGAAAGACCAAAACCACCGTGGCCAATCCCAATAGCACGTGCAGCGCGCCGATAGCCACGCGGCTGGCCGGACCCATTGCGGCGCACGGCACCAACATCAACGGATACAAGGGTGGTCGATACGCCGTGGGCGCCTGCTCGTGTCCGAACGTCCCGTGCCGCAGCAAATTCCCCGCCAGGCACCGGTATCCGTCCGGATCGGCCGAAAGCGCATCGGGCACCAGCAGCAACACGCCGACGCGGACGAGCAGTGTCAGCGCGACCAGTCCGAGTACATTTAGGCCGCTTGCGGCTTCGCACGCTTTTGGTGCCGATGGCGGTGCGAAGCCGCAAGCGGCTCTCTCGAAAGCCAATGTTTTACGAGTTCTTGCCATTTTGCGCAAGACTTGATCGGTAAGAGCCTACTGTTGCAACGAGTACACGACTATATTCAGGCCGATCCGGGCGGCATCTTCGCGGGTGTAGCCTTGGCATTCGAGCGAGTCGTGCTTTTCCAGGGCGCAACTCAGGTCGTATGGCGAGAAGACGACGCCCCAGCGGTCGCCGAACTTGATGCCGTCCAGCAGCGGCGGCACCTTGCGAAGGTTGGCCTCCAGCGGCCCGCTGCCGGTTGACCGTTGAGGGTCGCGCCGCGTAACGGTCGATAGGTCGAAGCCACCGTAGGCCGGCGTAAGCATCGGGTCGTCGGTCGGGATTCGCTTTAGGGGGCGGTCCGGGAAGATTACTTTCATCTCGCGGCGAAACGATTCGGTAAACTGGCGGCTGGCACAAATCGAGTCGGCAAACAGCATCCCACCACGCTCGATGTACGTTCCAAGCTGCTTCCGTTCGGCGTCGGTCAGGTGGAAGGTGTTCCGGCCGTGCATGAAGACCAGGTGGTAGTCGAAGAGGGCCTTGTCGGTGATGTTCAACTCGCGCCGCCTGGTGCCGGCGCGGATTTTCAGTTCCCTGGAAGCGGCCTCCAGCAGGTTGATTACCGCCCGGGGGGCCGCGTTGCATCCGCCCGGGTGGCGCAGGTTGGCAATGACCAGCCGGCCACGATCCAGTTGGTCATCCACCTTGGTACCGGCCGACGTGCGGGGGATCTCGTCCTTGAACTTCAATTCCCGATTGGTCGCATACGCCAGCACGTTGATACCGATTGCCATCGCGGCGTCGATTTGCGATTGGACGGAGCGGCTGAATTTCTCCTCGCGACCGCCGCGCGAAAGCTCCCAAAGACACGAGAGCGAAGGACGCGGCCCGCGCGGCGGATCGCACGGAGCGTAGACCACGCTGGTGCGGCAACCGAACTCGATTCCCCCCAGCGGCCGCAACTGATCGGCGGCGACTCGTTGCTCGACGCGCCAGATGGGATGTTCCGGCTCCAACAGCCGCAACCGGTACTCCGGCTCGGGAAACATCAAGGCGATGAGCTTGCGGAATCCTTGGTCGAAACCGGTCCCGCAACAGTTCCCTTCGGCGAACAGGAAGCCGCCCCGGTCGAGATAATCGCGCAGCTTTCGGGCGAGTTTCTGTTGTTCGGCCGCGTTGGCGGGCAGCGGGCTTTCGCTGCCGGCAAAATAGAGCACGGGCGACTGAACGAGGTCTTCCACCGTGGCGGCCTTCAGGTCGACGACCTGGTGCGTAAGGTCCCGCTTCCAACGCGACTCGACGTATCTGGTGAGATTACCCACGTCGCCGCGGTGCCGATTCCAGTCGTCTTCGGGGCCGTGCTTCAACTTGGACAAAAGCACCGGCCGGCGGCCCTTGGAGAGAAACAACAGCGCGAGGCTCGTGGCGATCAGCGGGTTGTTTTCCGCATGACCTATGCCTTTCCAGTAGGCCGATTGGCCGATCTCCTTGGCAACCAGCCGGTCGGTGCCTTCGCGGTACCAGTCGTGTCCGCCGATGAATCGCTGGGCAGTAAGACGCCCCACTCGCTCGACGCCGTACAGATAGTACAGCATCCAGGTTCGGCCCCGGGCGCCGGGGTTTCCGGAAACCGAGAAGTGACGGCCGAGCCATTGGAGCCCCCGCCCGATCCGGTCGTCGCTGGAATCGGCTAGGGCGCAGCATTGAATCCGGCCGGCCACCACTCGCGCATCGCTCTGTCGGACCTTGTCGGAGGTGATTACCAACGAGGCGATTCCGGCGCAGGTCATGCTGCCGGTTCCGCCGTGCGGTTTGTAGTAACCCCACGAGCCGTCGATATTCTGAGCGTCTTCCCAATAGGCCTTTGCCAGCCGCCAGGTGCGGTTGCTCACTTTGGCGCCTGCCCGTTCGGCCTCGTGCAGCGCCAACAGGGCGAATTGCGAGTTCGAGTTATCGCCGTTGGCCTCGGGATACCCCCAAGCGCCCTTTCTGGGGCCGCTCTGTTTCTGGTTGGCTTCGAACCACTTGACGTTATCGCGCACCAGCGGCAGGTCTCTTTTCGGTTCGGCCCTCGCGAAGACCATGGTCGCCAGCGCGATGGAATAGGTCTTGTTGGTTTTCTCCGGCGTGAGTTTTCGCAAATAAGCCAACGCCCGTTGGACGTGCTCCTCGTCGGGCTCCACGCCGGCGCTGAGCAGGGCCAAAGTACACAGAACGGTGACCCCACCCGGCTGTGTAATCCAGTCGGGCCAGGAGCCGTCCTTCTTCTGTTGCTGCTTGAGGTACGAGACCCCCCGGTCGATTGCCTGGCGGACATCTTCGGAGGAGACCTCCGCCCGTACATTCGCTACAACCGGTCCAACCAGTATTGCTACCAGAAGCAGCCAGATCGTCTGTCGGATAGCCATTTGTCTTGTTGTTCTCGCGGCCGGTCGCACGTTCGTCATAAGTATATTAGAATTCAGAGGTTATGATATCAATACCATGCCGGCCGCGACGAAGAACCGTTTAGCCGGCGGGCTTGCCCACCGTGTCGGGAACGCGGTCTTGGTGGAAATCCACGGCGGGCAAGCCCGCCGGCTAAACGCAATTGTTTGCCAACAGCGCGTCATAGTAATAGTAGGACCTTGGAAAGGTCCGGGCAATCCAATACTGTAGAGATAGTGCTTTTCGCATCAACAAATAGGTATTCACGTTGTCCACTAAGCCTCGTAGCCTCGGAGACGTCCTGCAGGAGTTCAGCCAGCACCGAAGGCTGATGCAGGAGGAACTGCAAAAGATCATTATCGGCCAAGCGGAAGTGATCGAGCAGATTTTCGCCGCTGTTTTCACCCGGGGACATTGCCTGCTGGTGGGTGTACCCGGCCTGGCCAAGACGTTGATGGTCAGCACCCTTGCGCAAATCCTCGATATCCGCTTCAAGCGGATTCAATTCACGCCAGACCTTATGCCGTCGGACATAACGGGCACGAACGTGTTGGAGGAGGACGAGGCGGGGCGACGGAACTTCCGCTTCGTCGAGGGGCCCATCTTCACCAACATCCTGTTGGCCGACGAGATCAACCGGACCCCACCCAAAACCCAGGCGGCCTTGTTGCAGGCAATGCAGGAGCGCGAAGTAACGGTTGGCCAGCCACCCCCCCCGTTACCCAGGCCGTTCTTCACCATTGCCACCCAGCCCC
>JAUWJC010000313.1 GCA_030607895.1 Pirellulales bacterium | reverse complement strand
GAACCCTTAACCCCCGCATTACGAATGCGGTGCTCTGCCAATTGAAGCTACGCTGGCAAATCTTTGTGACATAAAGAGTTGCGGCTGTTTTTCAATTCTACCCCCCACCCCTTTACGGTTGTTTTACGGTAGGTTGTACTGCAAGGGTAACGTGTATTCAAGTTTGGCCCCCGCCGGTTGGTCCAACGAAGGCCAGACGCCACCTGACTAACATCGGAGGTGACGAATATCTAAGTTTACCCCACCTATCAGGAAACGTAAAGGGGATAAGCCCGCCAAGCCCCGTTCCGACTTTCCCCTCTACCCACACGCGGTTGGGAAGTGGGCGAAGACCATTCGGGGTAAAACGTACTACTTCGGCGTATGGGACGACCCGAATGGCGCGCTTACTGAGTACCTCGATCAGAAGGATGATTTGTACGCCGGACGCACACCCGGCACCAAAGGGGGGCTGACGGTCCGCGAGCTGTGCAACGCTTTCATCCGATCCAAGCGGATCGACCTGGACGCGGGACGGCTCTCGCCGCGAACCTTCTGCGACTACGACCGCGATTGCCGAACCCTCATCGACGAGTTCGGGGCCACCCGCAGCGTCCTGGACCTCAAGCCTACGGACTTTGGAAAAGTTTAGTCCCGTTTTGTTCGGCTGCGGGCGCGCTGTTGAGCACGGTTCAGCACGTCCAGCATGTCCCCGTCGTCGGTTTCAACCTTGACTGGCGGTGGTTTCGCGGCGGGCTTCTTCTCGGCATCGGCGGGGACCGCACCCTTTTCTGGTTCGGATTTGGTTTTGGGCCTCGGTTTCCGCGTGAAGATCGAGGCCGTCCGATTTCGCACTCCCGCGGCCAGCTTGAGCCGTTGCAGCCCGAACGATCGCCAGCGGATGGACAATAAACCCGTGCGGCGCTGCACTACCTCCAGCAGGAAGAACACGACCGCCGTCAACAACAGATACGTCGCGAGCGAAATCAGCCGGGGCTTCTTGGGAATGTCCTGCCAGATCGAGCCGAGATTCAGCCGTTGACAGCCGCCGGTAGACTTGGCGAGCTGCTCCAGGGCCGCGGCGCCACGTCCCTGTTTACCCGGCAGATATTCCGGCGAGTAGGGCAAACACATAGGCGCCAGCGTGGCCTGCCCCAAGCCGGGCGCGGCGAGCGTGGTCAGGATCGTCTCGCTGCCCGAAAGCGGTATCTCGCCGATCAACGTATCGGCCGACGACCAGTGCATTTGGGCGGACTTCGATGTGGCCGCTTCACCCGGGGCGGCCGAAAGCGTGGTCAGTTCCGGCAGGCGATCGAACGGCGTCGTCTCTCGCTCGGGGTCGAGGTGCAGCTTTATGCGGCAGACCCCGTTGCGGAGTTCTTGCGTAGCCACGACGTTCTCGGCAAGCCCTTGCGATTTTCCGGCGGTCCATCGGGCAAGCGAGGAGAAGAAATCACCCGCGTTTTTCCAAGCGGCGATCGGGCCGGTGAATTCCCCGTCGGCCTCGCCGGTATAGCACAGCACACGTCCCAAGCCGGCCTGCCACGCGGATAATACCGGCGCCTTGTACTCGTCCACCGCTACGACCGCCAGATTCGCGCCCGGCCGGAGATAGCAGAGGTTGTATCCGCCGATGTTGGGAAAATCACCCAGCGGTCGGCTGGTGATCGAGATCAGGCCGCCGGTTGGACGGACTTGGACGGGGTCTTCGAGAAACGCGCTGCGGGCGATGAGGAACGTGTCTTGTGCGAACAGGCGGGGCAACTCCTGGGCAACGTTGGTGAACATGCACTGACCCTTGCCGCGCCGGGCAATGTCCTTCAGCAACTCGGCGTCGCAGTCCTTCTCGGTACCCAGCCCGACAACGCTGATGGTGATTCCGGCCTTGACGCACTTTTCCAGCAGCGATTTGTAGTTACCCGGCTCCTCGCTGTCGGCGGCGTCGGCGAAGAGTATGATGTGGCGAGTGCCGGCCTTCGCCTTTGCGATCATGCTCACGGCCCGTTTGAGCGCTTCGTAGACGAAGATTCCGCCGCCGAGCGATTCGATGCGCAGAACCTTGTTCCGCATCGCATTTTTCTCTACAACGTCGGCCAGCGGCACGATCTCGTGCGGAGCGCTGTCAACGGCGATGCAGCCGAATTGGTCCATCGGCCCGAGCATTTCGAGCACCTCGGCGGTCGCCAGGTTGGCCAGGTCCATTTTCGCTCGTCCGTCGGGTACGGGTATGGCCATGCTGCCGCTACGGTCCAGGGCCACGACGATCGCCAGCGACAACTTGCGATGTTCGCGCCGCAGTTCCATGGAGACCGGCATAATCGGTTCGAGCGGACTCTTGTAGTAGCCGCCGGGGCCGTAGGAATCCTTGCCGCCGGTGAACATCAGTCCGCCGCCGCTTTGCGCGACCCAGACGGCGAGGTTTTGCAGGCCGATGTGGCCGAGCAGGTTGGCCGGCGAGTTCTCCAGCAACACCGCCGAGTATCCGGCGAGTTCCTCCAGCGTCCAGTTGCATTGCGGGGCCGCGCGCGAATCGACCTTCAGTTCGCCCCTTTCGAGCAGATCGGCAAACCCCGATTTTCCGGTCGGACTGATGCAGAGGATCGGCCGCGCCCCATGTACGCCAACCAACAGCCGGGCACGGTTGTTTTCCGGGACCGGATCGTTCCCCGGGGCCTGGACCCGAAGTTCGTACTCACAAACGCCGCGCCCGGCGGCCGTGTCGCGGAAGATCAACCGGCTCGTACCCGGCGGAACGTTTTGCGTACCCCGGGCAATGACCTGCGCGCCGCCGACCAGTTCGTATGAGACCGGTTGCCCCAGCGGCGAATCGATCCAGGCGGTAATCATGTACGATTCGCCCGGCAGGGCGGATTCCGGTCCCTGGATACGTTCGACGGCCAGATCACCGGCGTTGGGGCGTTCGAGGAGCCGGTAGTCGATGGCTATTCCCGCCGCCGATGCCCGGACCGATAAGGAAGACAGGTCGCGTCCGGTCCAGCGGCCATCGGAGAGGACGAGGACGCGCCCCGGCTCGTCCCGTCCGATCAAGGAGAGGGCCAGTTCGAGGGCATCGGCCAGATGCGAGGCCTCGCGGCCCACTTCGGCGGAAAAACCGACGAACTTCGCCGGCTGAGGCGACTGTTCGACGGCGGCCTTTTCGGCGAACGAGACCACGGCAAACTTGTCGCCGCGGTCGATGGTCGAATAGACGATGTCGGCGGCCTCCTTTTGCAACGACTCACTCCCAGAGGGCATCGAGAGACTTCGGTCGGCAACCAGAACCACCGTGCCGGAGCGGACCGGCAGCCGCATGCTCAGACCGCACAAGGCGAAGACCAACAACGCCAACGCCAAGCATCGCAGGCCGAACATCAACCGCGAAGGCAACCGCCAAAGCCACAACGACATGGCCAACGGAATCGCTAATACCATCCAGAATGGATCGGTGAGTGTCATATGCCGCGTTTTTCTCTCTATAAAGCCGCCGCCGGGTGGCACTGGCGTCTCGCCAGTGCTGGCCGGAACACGGGCAAGATGCCCGTGCCACCCGGCGCAACCAACGGTCGCGGCTTTATGAACCTTCGGTTATTCCATCATCTCTTTTGCCGATTACCGCCAAATGGGTCGCCATCGCGACGATCGCCACTACGAGGAAAACCCAACTCAGGTCGACTTGCCGATCCTGGTAAATCGGTGACTCGTTCCAACTCCCCCAACACCCCGACCGGCAATCGGTCAGGTCGGACTCGTCGCGCGAAATCGTGTTGCAGGAAAACAGATACTCGGCGTCGAACGTTTTTATCGCGTGCAAGCCGACGCGGTCCGCCGACGTTGCGATGCGCCGGCCGTGTACCTCCAACTTCCGCGTTGTCTCGTCCGGTGAAACAACTTCCACCTGCCCGGTCTCTTTTTCCAGCACGACGTCGAGAGTCTGTCCCAGTCGGACGTTCGGCGCGGCCACGCCGGGCAGCCCGCCGCGTCGCCACTTGACGATGTTGGCGAACAGAATCGGCCAGTCGGGCGAGTCGTGGAGGTTCGACTGCTCCGGCGCGAGATTCATTCGCAGGCAACGTCGTCCGGCGGCGTCCTCGCTCTCGGTCAGCAGCGGCACGTTGCCCGCCATCACGATCGGAAGACCGGCCGGCTGTGACTTGGGCGAAGCGGACCAGATGACGCTCTGCAACGAAAGCCCCTCGGCCAGGGCATTGTTGTGGTCGATCACGAACGGCCCGGCATAGGCCGCTGCTTCCTTGTCGCCGAGAATCTCCATCCGCCACGCATCGCCGTTGATAGCCCCGGACTTGTTGCAGACGACCAACTCGGGCCGCTCGGAAACAACGATTGTTCCGCCGGTGGCCTCCAGTGCATGAACGACCGCGCGACGCAGGTCTTTGTCGGAGACGTCGATCGACACCCGCAGAGGTTTCGCCGACTCGGGTAGCAAGAGAACCTGATTGTCGATCTCCAGTGCGTCGGCGTCGATCGAAGCACTCAGGACCGGCGAATCGGGCGGCAGGTCCAGGAAAATCTGCTTGGTGGCCCCGCCTTCCAATTCAACCAAACTGGTCGTCACTTCATATCGCTCGCTGCATCGGATGTTCATCTTGCTTTGGCCGGGCGAGTCGGCCAAACAAGCCAACTCCAGCAAGACTCGCTCGTTTTCGACGCCGCGGTTTCGCGTGGCGGCGGTGAAGGCCATGTTCGGCAGTTTCTCGCCGAAGGCCCACCACTGGATCTGACTGCTTTCGAGTTCCATTTTCGGCGGCTGATCGCTGAGCACGAGGATTCTCGTGGTCCGGTCGCCCACCTCCGTGGCCAATGTAATCGCCGCCGGCAGATCGGCCGTGGGACTTTGGCCGGTCCACTGCGTGAAGACCTCTTCGGCGCGGTCCGGATCGCGCACCGTTTGGCCGATCAAACGCGGCCGCGCGCCGGACAGGATGAACCGGGCGACGTAGTTGTTTTTACGCAATTCCTCGGTCAGCGCCGTCTCGGCACGATCGCGGGCCGAGGTGGCTCCGCGACGGGCTTGCATGGAATATGAATCGTCCAGCACGACCGTCAACGGGCGGACGACGTCCCGTTTCAGCAAGGCCGGCCCGGCCGCCGCCGAGACCAGCATGGCGATTGCCAGTAGTTCGAGAAAGAAGGCCAGCGGCGCCTGCATGCGATGCAGAATGCGCCCGCCGCGCCGGGGACGACGCTGATCGATCCAAAACGCCAGACTGGAGACGACCGCGCGGCGCGACCGGCTCCGCAGCCAATACACGGCCGCCAGCACGGGCAACGCGAGAAATCCCAGCAGCATTAAGGGCGACGTCAGGACCATCAGTTTATGCTTTTGTTTAGCATGGTAGGCCGGGTCGTGACCCGGCACGAATCACCGCCGGGTTGCAACCCGGCCTACAAATCACATACTCAATTCAAACGGTAAAAATCCCCGCCTCGCCCAGCGGCGAGCAATCCCAGTTGGTACTAAGCTGCTCGGCCCCCAGCGGGATGAACCCG
>JAUWJC010000229.1 GCA_030607895.1 Pirellulales bacterium | reverse complement strand
GAAAGTAACGGAAACCGCCCCGTTTTCCGGTCGCCGGCGCCCGGGCTAACTGTCACCCGCATTTGAATCAGGCCCCAACGGATAACTGCCGACTGATAACTGACTACTAACCACTGCGTCACAAACCCTGCGGCACAAACCCGCAATCTATGGCCGCGTCGAGTATATCCTTGCTTTGCTTGTATTTCGTCTCGACGGGGTAAACAGATGAGTATGAACTGTCCGGCTGGCAAGTCAAGGCTCACATTGCGCGAAAAGCCGCCTACTGACCTCGATCTTGTGACTTTTGGGAATTCAGGTTGTTAGGCATTTCGGAGCCGGGCCGACACGGCCCGGCTCCGAAACTCCTACTGAAACTCCTGTATGGTTCCGGCTCGTCCGGGTTAGGGATGAAGGAAGATGGTATCGTGCGGGCCTGAGGCCGTGTATACTGACGCAAAGCTGCCGGGGACTGCCCCCTTCGCGGAGTCTATTGCAGACGGATTCGGGAGGAAGTAATGCCAAACAAAAAACGGGTTGCCCTTGTTACGGGCGCTGGACGCGGGATCGGGCTGGGTATCGCGCAGTGCCTGGCTGCCGAAAGATGTGATATCGCGGTCTGCGATATTCACCAAGATGAAATAGTCAAGGATGCACTCGAACGCCTGCGCAAGCTCGGGGCCGACGTGCTCTACTGCCGAGCGGACGTGAGCGATGCCAATGCCCGAAGTGAAATGCTCGCGCGGATCCGTGAGCACTTCGGCGGCTTGAACGTGCTGGTGAACAACGCGGGCGTGGCGCCGAAGGTCCGGGCGGATATCCTCGAAGCAACCGAGGAGAGCTTCGAGCGGCTCATGCGGATCAACCTTCAAGGCCCCTATTTCCTTACGCAGGCGGCGGCCAACTGGATGATCGACCAACGCGGGCAAGACGACCAGTTCGACGGTTGCATTGTCAACATATCGTCGATTTCGGCCACGGTCGCCTCGCCCAGCCGGGGCGAGTATTGCATTTCCAAGGCCGGCGTCAGCATGGCCACGCAGCTCTGGGCGGCTCGGCTGGGTGAGTTCGGCATCCCCGTCTACGAAATCCGCCCCGGCGTTATCAAAACAGACATGACCAGGCCCGTCGTCGAGAAGTACGCCAAGCTGATCGCCGAAGGCCTGCTCGTCCAGCCGCGTTGGGGATTTCCCCAGGATATCGGCCGGGCCGGGGCCATGCTCGTCCGCGGCGATTGTGCCTACAGCACCGGCCAGGCGATCATGGTCGACGGCGGCTTGACTCTGCCGAGACTGTAAGGAGAACATACCATGCGTGAGGAAACACTTGCAGTCTCCATTTCGGCCGGCCAGCAGCTTTCGCTGCCCTTGACTTGGGTCCATACCTTGATAATCGGCAGCGGGGCGGCGGGGCTGAACGCGGCTGTCCAACTTCGGGCCGGCGGAGTGGACGACGTGCTGATCGTCTCCGAAGGTCTCGATATGGGCACCTCGATCAACACCGGCAGCGACAAGCAAACCTACTACAAGCTCTCGATGTGCGGCAGCGACGCCGATTCGCCCGCCGCAATGGCCGAAAACTACTTCGCCGGCGGAAGCATGCACGGCGACCTCGCACTGGTCGAGGCAAGCCTCTCGCCCAGGGCATTCATCAACCTGGTCAACCTGGGTGTGCCATTTCCTCGCGACACCTTCGGGCAGTTCATCGGGTACAAAACCGATCACGATCCGCGGCAAAGGGCTACTTCCATCGGGCCGTATACCTCGCGGGAAATGTGCCGGGCGCTGATCCGCCAGGCTCGACTACTGGATATCCCAATTCGGGAAAACCGAAACGTCGTCGAGCTTCTGACCCTCGACGACGGAGACGACCGCCGGGCCGTCGGGGCCATCATGCTCCGCGAGGATGCCACGCTGGAAGTGGTGGCGGCCGAAAACGTGGTGTTCGCCGTGGGCGGTCCGGGAGGACTCTACAAAACGAGCGTCTATCCCAACGTGCATACCGGGGCGATCGGGCTGGCACTGATGGCCGGCGCCACTGCCCAGAACCTGCCCGAGTCGCAGTACGGCATGGCCTCGATCAAGTTCCGCTGGAACGTTTCCGGCACGTTCATGCAGGTGGTGCCACGCTTCATCAGCACGGCTGCCGACGGAAAGAGCGACCAACGGGAGTTCCTGCCCGACTACTTCGACTCGCCGGGAGAAATGAACTCGATGGTCTTTCTCAAGGGTTACCAGTGGCCGTTCGACTGCCGCAAGGTGATCGGCGGATCGTCCATCGTCGACATCCTGGTTTACATCGAAACGGTTCTGAAGGATCGTCGGGTGTTTCTCGATTTCCGCCGCAACCCCGACGGATTCGCATTCGACCAACTTAGTTCCGAATCGATTGAGTATCTGACCAACTCGGAGGCATTGCAGGACACACCCATCGATCGGCTCCGACAGATGAACCCCGGCGCGATCGAGTTGTATGCCGAGCACGGCATCGACATCGCGGCCGAGCCGCTGGAAATCGCCGTCTGCGCCCAGCACAACAACGGAGGCCTGGCCGGCAACCACTGGTGGGAATCGGTCAGTGTGAAGCACCTCTTCCCGGTTGGCGAAGTGAACGGCTCGCACGGCGTTTATCGGCCGGGCGGCTCGGCGTTGAATTCCGGCCAGGGCGGCTCCTTCCGCGCCGCCGAGTACATCGCCAATCGCTACCAGCGGTGGGACGTTCCCAAAGAAAAGGTCAAGATCGCGGCCACCGATGCCGTGGAGGCCCTGTTGGCCTGGACAGAAAAAGCCGCCCGGGCCGAGAATTCCTGGCAGGCCGATCGCGATGAGTTCCAAACCAGAATGACCAAGGCGGGCGCCCACATCCGCTCCCAAGCGGAATTGAAGAAAGCCGTTGCCGAGGCATGGGAGCAAGTCGGGCGAATCGAGCGGTCTGGCTCGGGCTGTGCCGATTTAGGCGAGTTGGCCGAGGCCCTGAGGAACCGCCATCTGTGCTTCGCCCACGCCGTCTATCTCGAAGCCGTGCTCTTCGCGCTCGAAAGCGGCGTGGGAAGCAGGGGATCGTCAATCACCATCGACCCGAGCGGCGACAAGGTCCACGACAAGCTGGACGACAACTGGCGGATCGCCGCGGAGAACACCGACTTCCGCGAAAAGGTGCTCGAGACGATTGTCGATCCGGCCGGCCGGGTCGAGAACCGATGGGTCCAGCGACGGCCGATGCCCGAAACCGACGTCTGGTTCGAGACCGCCTGGGCACGCTTCCGCAGCGGCGAGGTATTCGAGTAGTACGACTGTTTGATTTGTGTAGGGTGGGCATTGCCCACCACAAGATGTCGTATGTCGGTGGGCAATGCCCACCCTATGCTCAGCTTTGGGTGAGTTTTTTGAATCGGGCGATCAGGTTGCGGGTAATTTTGCCCGGGGTGCCGTTGCCAATCGAGCGGCTGTCGATCTTCACCACGGGCACCACTTCGGCCGCGGTGCCGGTCAAGAACACTTCGTCGGCGATATAGATATCGTGCTTCGTCAGCGGCACTTCAAGCACTTCGAAGCCGGCATCGCGTGCGAGGCCGATCACCACGTCTCGGGTAATTCCTTCGAGGATTCCCGCCTCGCAGGGCGGAGTGCGGATCAGGCCGGCTCGAACGGCAAAGATATTGTCGCCGGTGCATTCGGCCACTTCGCCCTTGTGGTTGAGCATCAGCGCTTCGATACAGCCGGCCTGCAACCCTTCGATCTTGGCCAGGATGTTGTTCAGGTAATTGAGCGACTTGATCCGGGAACTTAGCGCGGCCGGATGATTCCGCATCGTACTGACCGTGACGATTTCGAGCCCCTTTTGGTACAACTCGTCGGGATACAGCGAGATGCGGTCGGCGATGATGATTACTTGCGGATCGCTGCACTCGTTCGGGTCCAGCCCCAGCGTGCCGCAGCCCCGGGTAACGACCGCGCGGATGTAGCCGTCCTGGATGCCGTTTACTTTCAGCGTGTCTTCGATGACCTTGGCCATCTCGGCCTTGCTGATGGGGATTTCCAGCCAGATGGCCTTGGCCGAGTCCCAAAGCCGATCGAGATGTTCCTTCAGGCGGAAGACCTTGCCGCCGTAGCTGCGAATCCCCTCGAACACGCCGTCGCCATACAACAAACCGTGGTCGTATACGCTGATCTTGGCGTCGTCCTTGTCGTACAGCTTTCCGTTAATATAGACTTTCAGCGACATGGCCCATGCAGTGGTTAGTGGTCAGTGTTCAGTGGCGGCCGACGGCCTCTTCACAAGTCTTCCACCTGCCCGTCGACCAGACGGACAATCCGGTCGGCCCGGGCGGCGATGGCCTGATCGTGTGTAACCATGACTATAGTCAGGTTCTGCCGCTGGTTCAAGCCGCTAAGGATATCGAGAATCTCTTGCCCGGTGGCGTTGTCCAGATTGCCGGTGGGGTCGTCGGCCAACAGTAGCTCGGGGCCGGTGACCAGCGCCCGGGCAATTGCCGTGCGTTGCATCTCTCCGCCGGATAGCTCGCGGGGCTTGTGTTTCAGGCGATGCCCCAGTCCCACCAGTTCCAGCAACTCCGTGGCAGCCCGACGGTACTCTCGACGCCGACGCATGAACGCCCAGGTGCTATTGGCGATCATCAGCGGTGCCAGCACGTTTTCCAGCGTGTTGAACTCCGGGAGGAGGTGGTAGAACTGGAAGATCATGCCGAAATACTTGTTTCGCAATTCATCGCGATGTGTGCTGGAGACATTGTCGATCCGCCGGTCGCCGAAATATATCTCGCCCGAATCGGGGGCGTCCAGCGTGCCGAGAAGGTGCAACAGCGTGCTATTGCCCGAACCGCTTTGCCCGACCACCGCCAGGAACTCGCCCTGGTGGACGCCCAGATTGGCGCCCTTGAGCACGGGCACGGTCGTGCCGCCCATCCGGTAGCTGTTTTTCAGATCGATGGCCCCCAAGTGATGACCGGCCGCCGCCCGGGCGTCTTGGGTTTCGCCTTGCTCTTTGGCGGTGTTTTTCTGGATGAGGACAGGTTCCATTTTGTCGGTCTGTTGTTTGGTTTGACCGAAAAAGGGACCAGGTTTAATTTGTGCGAAGCACCCTCCGGGCCGTTCCGGCAAATTAAACCTGGTCCCTTTTTCGGCCCTCACTCATATCGCAGGGCTTCCACGGGATGCAATCGGGCGGCACGCCGGGCGGGCAATACGGCGGCCAACACGGCTATGGAAAGCGTACCGAACACGATCCAAGCGATCGTCAATGGATCGACAATCGTGGGAATCTTGTAGAAGTAATATATGGACGGGTCGAACACCGGCCGGCCGGTGATTGCGCCCAACAACTCGGCAATCTCGTTGATGTACCGAACGAACAGCAGCCCCAGGACCATCCCCACGCCGGAACCAACCAACCCCAGCGACAGCCCGTAGCCCAGGAATATGCACATGACCCCTCGCCCCGGCGCGCCGAGTGCCTTGAGGATGCCGATATCTCGGGTTTTTTCGACAACAATCATGTAAAAGATGGCCAGAATGCCGAAGCCGGCCACGGCGATGATCAGGAACAGAAGCACGTTGAGGATGGCCGTTTCCATCTGCACGGCGGCCAGCAGGGGACCTTGCTTGTCGCGCCAGGTTTGTACGCTGTACAGTTGGGGCGAAAAAGCCTTGCGGAGCTTGTCGCGGACGGCCGTGCCGTCGGCGCCCGGCTTCAACTTGATCTGGATCGAGCTGACCAACCCGATCCCGCTGGTCGGGTCGATCATGCCGCGCAGCTCTTGCAGTTTTCGGATGGGCACGAACACGAAGCTGGCGTCGTATTCGCTCATCTTGCTCTCGTAGAAGTCGATGATGGTGAAGGTATCGCTAATAGCGCTGGGCGGCGTGCCGGCGGTGGGGAATGTAAGCTTCACGTCGTCGCCCGGCAAGACCAGAAAACCCTCCTTGCCTTGCGGAGTCCGGAAGTTGGCCAGCGCAATCCCCAGCACCAGCCCTGTGTGTTGCTCCTTCGCCGGATCGAACTGGGCCCCGTCGGTTTTTCGCGAGGCGGCAAACGGATCGGACGGTCTCGGTTCGTCCGACGAGCCGAAAAAGGGACCAGGTTTAATTTGTGCGAAGCACCCTCCGGGCCGTTCCGGCAAATTAAACCTGGTCCCTTTTTCGGCGGTTTCCTCTGGTGGGAACAACGCGCGCTCGAACTGCTGTATCCTGGCCAGCCGCCGGCGGTGCTTCCAGCCGGCCTCGGCCATCTGCTCTCGAGGCGACGCCTCGGGACCGGACTGGTGGTCCTTGGTGTCGTAGCCTCCCTCGCGCAGCTCGAAGCTCATTTGCCGGCGGTTTTCCGGGTGCTGAAGGTAATGGCTGAAATCGCTTACCCGGCTCTGCGTGGCTTCGTCGATGCCGATCAGTTGCACCTGGCGGGTAATCCAGCTCCCGCCGTATTGAAAACTGAGCATGGCGGGCACAACCACCGTGGCCGTCATCCCGTCGATCTGATCGTCGGCCACCTCGCGGATCTTTTCCATGTGCCAGTCGGCGTCTTGAAATCCTTCCAGGCTGCGCGATTCGAAAACCACGTCGGAGAGAATGCCGTGGATGCGGTTGCGCATCTCGGTCGTAAAACCCGACATCACGCTGTTGACCACGATCATCGTGGCCACGCCCAAGGTAACGCTGATGATCGACGCCAACGCAATGTACCGCGTGCGAAGATATCGGAGACAGATGAGAAGTTTGTACATGATGTAGTTGATAGTGAGTAGTTGATAGTGAGTAGTTGATAGTGAGTAGTTGACAAGTGTCAATACATCGAGTACAGCGAGAAGTGTCAATACATCGAGTACAGTGGCATTTTGTTCAGGGGTATTTTG
>JAUWJC010000341.1 GCA_030607895.1 Pirellulales bacterium | reverse complement strand
GGGGCGCCCGGCACCCATTCGCCCGGTGGGGGGGGCCCCCGGTTTGGGGGGCTTGGGTGGGGGGGGGCAACGCGGAACGGGGCCATCTTGCGCGGAACGGCTGCTTCAGCAGATTCTCGGCATTTGCTCGCCGGAAAGGAGGTCCACGATCCGCCGGCCTCCAAGCGGACTGCAAAGCTCGACCGTGCCCGGATGATCCTCGGTAGCCGTGCCGACGATCACCGGCTCGGGAGCCGCCGGGTGCCCACGCATCACGTCCAGAATCCGCTCGGCGGCCTCGGCCGGGACAAACGCCACCAGCCGGCCTTCGTTGGCCACATAGAGCGGGTCCAGCCCGAGCAGTTCACACGCGCCGGCAACCGGTTCGGTCACTGGTATCGACGCCTCGCGCAGTTCGATTCCCACCCGGGCGTGCCCGGCGATTTCGCACAATGCCGCCGCCAGGCCACCTCGGGTCAGGTCGCGAAGACAATGGATGTCGGGATCGGCGTCCACAAGACTCCCGACCAACCCGGCCAGCGAAGCACAATCGCTTTTTGGCACACCTTCAAACGAAAGCCCTTCGCGGACCGACATGACGGCAATCCCGTGTCGCCCCAGATCGCCGCTTAGGAGAATCGCATCGCCGGGTGTTACTCGTGCGGGTGAGATATCCACGCCGTCGGGCACCACCCCGATGCCTGCCGTGTTGATGAACATTCCGTCGCCCTTGCCGCGGTCGACCACCTTGGTATCGCCGGTCACGATTGGCACGCCCACCTCGGCGGCCGTCCGCCGCATGGACGCCACCACTCGGCGGAGCGTCTCCATCGGCAGCCCTTCTTCCAGGATGAACGCGGCGCTGAGCCCCACCGGTTTCGCCCCGGCCATGGCCAGGTCGTTTACCGTTCCGCAAACCGCCAGGTGCCCGATGTCTCCGCCGGGAAAGAACAGCGGACTGACCGTGAACGAATCGGTCGTAAAGGCCACCCGCGAACCGCCGATTTCCACCACGGCGCTATCGTGCGGCGGTGCCTCTTCCAGTGCCGACCCGTCGTCGGCTCGAAAGGCGGGCAGAAACAACCCTTCAATCAATTCCTGCATCAATCGCCCCCCGCCCCCGTGTGCCAACTGCACCGTGGCATGATCCGCAAGCGGCAGCGGACAACTGGGGTTGAAATCTGTAGGCATTGGACAACGGTTTCCTGTTCAATCGAAAGCCATCGCGTGATGTTCCGCACGAGGTCAAGCCCCGGAAGACGCAATTGTCACGAGACTTGCCGCCGGATGAATCGTCCTAGTAGCGGCACCGCAAATGAATACTTTCCGTGCCGGTTCTTGTAGATCAGCCCTGTCTTACATAACGTGCTGAGCATCTGGCTCACGTGGCTGGGACTGAAGGCTTTCTTCAGCAACTTGCTCGACTTCTCTAATTCTTTGGACTTCTCCACCACCTCTTGGACCGTGAACTGGCTCTCGCATCCGTCCAAGTGGGCAATAACGATGAGCAACTCCCGCTGTCGGTCGGTCGCTCGCGCCCAACGCCCGGCGTAGAAATCGATGTCCAGTTTGTTGGTGATCTCGGATATCGGTGCCAGGATCGTCCCTTTGTCCCCTTCCTTCAACTCTTCCCCCGTCCGCGGATGACGGATAAGTAGCAAGTCGCCCGTATCCGTTTGGGCCGCACGGAATTGTTGCAGTAGCATGTCGAAAATTTCCTTGCAGATGAACTGGATGAAATAAGGATAGCCACTAGATTCCTCGATGATCCGTTGGACGAAACTGTCGCGGAACCTCATGACGTGCGGACTGTCTTCGATTGGCTTGAGGATTGCGTCACGACTGTCTTCGTCGTTCAGCCGGTCGAGGAAAACAACGCGAAACATCCGCTCGGCAAAAGTTCGCGCTTCGACCAGTTTGGGAAACAGGGTTGGAAGCCCCACCAGCACCAGCATGAAAGGTATGTTCCGCTTCTGTATCGACTCGAACACATCAAGCAGTAGCGACAAGGGGTACTCGTCCTTGGCTGCGTGGTCGGAGAGCATTTGTGCTTCGTCGTAGGCGAAGATCAATCCTCCAGGCCGTTCGTCCCGCCAGTATCGCCAAACCAGTTCCAAAATCGCCTTGAGCTTGTCGGAAGCCAGGCCTGGTATCTGCTTCCAAAGCGCCCTCATGGTGTTGGAGTTGAGCGTCTCGGTGACTTGATCGGTCTCGGCCCGAAACCCCATTCCGGTAAATTCGCGCTTGCCGACAACAATGTTGGAGGTCACCAATGCTAGATCGTCGACTATCCGCAGAGCCAGACGTTCTTCGCTTACACTCACGGCCTCGGAGAAGTTGCTACCGACCCAGCCCCATCCAGCCTCGATGGCCAACTCCTTCAGTCTCTCCAGCAGGACCGTCTTACCCATCCCCCGAAGACCGGTCAGGACCATGTTCTCCAGGACCACATCCTGCCCGATCAACCGCATAAACTCGTTCGTCTCGCTTTGTCTTCCCGCCAAATAGGGGGGTTCGTGGCCGGCACCAGGACGAAAAGGGTTGAGCAGCGCGCTCGTTGCCATCGTTAGCCTCCGTTAGCACTGGTGCTAAATTTAGTCGTCACTCTAAATTTACACTCGTTACTAATCGCCTGTCAATATCCAACAGGGAGGACCCACTGCGTCATCCCCTTGCATCATTCCGAGTGTCGCCGGTAGCGGTAGTATGCCGAGCAGGCCCCTTCGGCCACACAACCACCGACCACGGAGGTGGCTATTGTTTTTGCAGTTTGGAGAGCAGAAGAACGCGGTCGCGTGGGAAGTGGTCGGGAACGGCGTGCAAAACCCTGTTGTCAGCGGTACACCATTGGCAATCTAGGTGACGTGCGAGCGATACGTAGATCATGTCGTAGTACGACTTGTGGAAGTCTACTGCCATTTCCAGGCTCCCTCTGGCCTGACTTGCGGCCACATCGTGGATCTGTATCGGCAGGGAGAAGAACTTCCCGACACATTGAATCGCTTGCTTCTTCTGCATTCGATTGGCTTTTGTGTCCGAAACACGCCCTAGACAAGCCTTCGCTAGAGCGCTACAGACTTCATAACGAATGATCTGGGGAGCGTGAAGGACAAGTTCGTCTGCCAAGAACGCGAGAAGAATGTCGTTGGCCAAGTCGGTGTCGTTTTCCGGAATGAACCACTTGACAGCGACGCTTGCGTCCAGAACCATGTGCCTAGGCATTCTCGCGAAGCTCCCGAATGGCTTCGACCACGTCTAACGCGACCGGCCCGATTGCACTGCGCAGTTCGACGATCTCTTCGTACAACGCTCTCCGATCAGGAGACAACCGTCTCACTCGTTCGTCGCGCCGTCGCATTCCGAGCAAATCACGAATCGAACTGACGGTGGTGGCCGTCGATGTTGTCGCCCGTGTTGTGTCGACAACCTGCTCGGTGCCTGGGAAACCAGGCCTGATATCGGGCCACGGATCGCTTGGCACTATGGTTCCCTTCTGCTCGATCGATGGACTGTCAATAACCCTACTACCCCTTATCATCACCAATCAAACCTACCACAGTCCACGCCAATATGCCACCCCTTTTTGGCTGGAATATGAGTGTCGTCGAACCACGCTGGGATTTCCTTCATACTACATCGATTCTTCCTTCCCCGAGTGCCGCCGGTAGCGATAGTACGCCGCGCAAGCCCCTTCGGCTGAAACCATTGGGGCACCTAGGGGGTGGTCGGGCGTGCAACGGGTGCCGAAGGCGGGGCAGTCGTGCGGCTTCTTGTGACCTTGAAGCACCGCGCCGGCAATACATTCGGCCGGCTCTTCCGCCGTCATCTCCTCCAGGCCGAACCGGCGGTCGGCATCGAAGCGGGAGTATTCCTCGCGCAGTGCCCAGCCGCTTTGGGGTATTTGGCCGATACCACGCCACTTTCGCGGTACCGTCCGGAACACCTTTTCTATTTGGCTGATGGCCGGCCGGTTGCCTTCGGCCGCAACGCATCGGGTGTATTGGTTCTCCACTTCCGCCCGGCCCGCCTCGAGTTGCTTGATGCACATCAAAACACCTTGCAGGATGTCCAGCGGCTCGAATCCGGTAACCACTATGGGCACGCCGTACTGCCGGGCGATCGGCTCGTACTGCCCGGTGCCCATAACGGCGCAAACATGACCGGCCGCCAAAAAGCCCTGAACCCGACAGGCCGGCGAATCGAGCACCGCGCGAAGCGCCGGCGGAACGAGCACATGAGAGACTAGCATCGAAAAGTTCTCGATACCCAGCCGGTCCGCTTGGACCACGGCCATGGCGTTGGCCGGCGCGGTTGTCTCGAACCCAATGGCGAAGAAAACAACCTGCCGGTCCGCATGTTTTCGTGCCAGAGCCAGGGCGTCCATCGGCGAGTAGACGATCCGCACGTCGCCGCCTTCCGATTTGCCCGTCAACAGGTCCTTCGCCGAGCCGGGAACTCGAAGCATGTCGCCGAACGAACAGAAGATCACCCCGGGCCGCGAGGCGATGGCGACGGCCTTGTCGATAATCTCGATCGGCGTAACGCACACCGGGCAGCCCGGCCCGTGAATCAACGTGATCTCCGCCGGCAGCAACTCGTCCAGGCCGAACCGGATGATCGCGTGCGTCTGTCCGCCGCACACTTCCATGATGTTCCACGGCCGGCTGGTTGCCCGGCGAATCGATTCGGCCAGCCGCTTCACTTTCTCGGCATCGCGATACTCGTCGACGAACTTCATGCATGGCCCTCCGCTTCCTCTTGTCGGGCCGCCTCGTCCATCTCGTCGAAATATGAGAAAATCTCCCGCGCTTCGTCCTCGTCGATCACGTTGAGTGAAAAGCCCACGTGAACGATCACGTACTGACCCACCCGGGCCTCCGGCGTGTACGCCAGGCAGACGTCCTTCGTGATACCGCCGAATTCGACCTTGCCCATGGGCAGGTCGTCTTGTTGGAAAATATCGAGTATCTTACCGGGTATTGCCAGACACATGTGTAGTGGTCAGTGGGTAGTGGTCAGTGGTCAGTTGTAGTTGTAGGGTGGGTGGGGGGGGGCGGCCCCCCCCGCGGGGG
>JAUWJC010000393.1 GCA_030607895.1 Pirellulales bacterium | reverse complement strand
TTCACCCCCTTTAACATTTACATAAAACCTTCCCGTTTCAGGGAATGTAATACGGGGTTTAGCGGGCGGGTTTGCCGGCGGTTAACTAACCAACGGGGGGCAAGCCCGCCGGCTAAACGGAACTCGTCGCAAAATAGTGTGTTTCACGATGTTTCACCCCCGTGAACAGTTACAAGCGAGGTTCCTGTCGGCGTTGGTGGCCGCGGCGGTGGTCTGCGCCGCCGGTTGTGGCGCCGGCGGGGCCTGGATACCCGGCCGCTCGGCTGGAGGGCCGTGTGACGGTTGACCAAGAGCCGATCGCCAAGGGTTTTCTGAACTTCACGCCCCAGCACCTCGGCGAAGGGCCGGTGACCGGCGCGGAGATCGTCGACGGCCGATACGTGGCCCGTGCGGTGCCGCTGGGCAAGGTCCGCGTGCGGTTCCTGGCGCCCAAGCAGACCGGCCGGATGATTACACTGCCCGACGGAAACACCAAGGTGCCAGAAATCGTCGACATCATTCCCGAAAACTACCGTGCGGGAATCGAAATCGACGTTACGGGCGACAACGACCAACAGAACTTCGACCTGGTTTCCGAGTCGAACCCACGGCAGGAGGCCACGCGGTGAATGCTCCAAGAACCGCATTTACGTTGGTTGAACTGTTGGTGGTGATTACAATCATCGGCATCTTGATCGCGCTGTTGTTGCCGGCGGTGCAGGCGGCCCGAGAGGCGGCACGGCGGATGCAATGCACGAACAACCTCAAGCAGATCAGCCTGGCGATGCACAACTACCACGCCGCTCATGGGATGTTGCCGTTCGGCGCCCGGCTCCGCGATAGTGTGAGCCCTCTTCAAAGCGTCCCCAACGGTGGCGGCACGGGGACCTGGGTGGACGACAACAGTTGGTACGCCTCGATCCTGCCCTACGTGGAGCAGACGGGCGTGGCCGAGTTGATCGACTACGACCTGCTTTGGACCCACTCCGATAACGAGCCGGCCAGGAAGGTCAAGGTCGCACTGTTCGGATGTCCCTCGGACGGCCTGCGGGAGCAATCGTGGAGCGACCCGAATTTCTCCATGCTGCGGGGTAACTACGTGGTGAATTTCGGGAACACGAACTACGGCCAGTCGGACAAGTCGGGCGTGGAGTTCAAGGGGGCCCCGTTCAGTTTCCGTGAGAGTGCCCGGTTTGCGGATATACGTGACGGCCTGTCGAACACGCTGATGATGGCCGAGGTGATCAACCCTCTCTCAACTGCGATCATCGGCAGTTTCAGCACCTCGAAGGGCGGTCAGCAGTTCACCACCTGGCTGACGCCCAACTCGGCCGCCCCCGAGGAGTGCACTCGGATCTGCCCGGCGGCGGAAAATCTCAACGGCATATCCGGGTGCCACCTGCTGGCGGCCGGATGGTCGATGACGTTCGAGCAGATCCTCTCGGCCCGAAGCCATCACCCGGGCGGGGTAAATGCCTCCAGGGGCGATGGGTCCGTCTCGTTCTACAGCAACGCCATCGACGTGAACCCGTGGCGGGCGCTGAGCACAACCCAAGGCCATGAACCCATCCCCGGAGGGCTTTGAGATTGCAATATCCCAGCCGAGTATCCCACCAACATCTTCACACCGAGGAGGAATTTTCATGCGTTTGACTTGCCTTGTTGCGACCATGCTCTTGAGTGCGGGCCTGCTGTGCGCGGAAGAGGCCGTGGAGGCTGCGAAGAGGAAAGCCCCGTTCAAGATGATCTTCAGCAACGACTTCACCAATACCCAAAACTGCACCAGCCCGTATCGCAAGAAAGGCGAACTCTGGCGCCCCGAGATGCTTGCAGGGAGCGTGGACGAGACGGCGGGCACGGGTGTGGACGTACACATGCTCCAGCCGGCCCACACCTGGGTGCCCTGGTGGCCGAGCAGAGTCTATTCCATGCAGGAGCACGGCCGCTGGTGGAAGGAGTTCTTCGGCGTGGATCAGAAAGAGGACGAATGGAAGATCATCCATCCGGTGCATAAGTACCTGCTCGAAGGCGGCGATCCGATGAAGGTATTCGTGGCCCGATGCCGCCAGAAAAAGCTCCCGCCGTTTATCTCCGTGCGCCTGAACGATGCGCACCACCTGGGCTATGTAACCAAACCGAAGAACACGCGGGGCATACCCGCCATCTGCCGGTTTTATGCCGAGCATCCCGAATATCGGTTGGGCGGACCCGGCTCGGTGCAGAACTGGGCGATACCCGAGGTCCGGGCGTATAAGTTCGCCCTGATCGAGGAACTCTGCGAGAACTACGACATCGACGGCCTGGAACTGGACTTCATGCGCCATCCGCAGTTCTTCCGCACCAAGGAAACAACCTCCGACGAGCGGGTGAAGATCATCACCGATTTCGTGACCGATGTGCGCAAGCTGCTGGACCGCACGACCAAGGAAGGCCGGCACCGGTGGCTGTGTGTGCGAGTGCCTTGCGCCCTGGCCGGGCATGATGCCATTGGGGTGAATCTTGTGCGGATGGTGGCGGCCGGCGTGGAGATGATCAACCTGTCACCGTCCTACTTCACCGTGCAACAGACTGACCTGCCGACCGTCACGAAGATGGTGCCCGACGCGGCCGTTTATCTGGAGATGTGCCACTGCACGATGCAAGGTCGGGTGATGGGTCCCGGCGCGGGCGATATTCGACAGTACACGCGGACCACCGACAACCAGTACTACACCGCGGCCCACCTGGCGTATAGCCGAGGCGCGGACGGGGTAAGCCTGTTCAACTTCGTATACTACCGCGAGCACGGTGTGACGGCTCGGGGGCCGTTCAATGAGCCGCCGTTCCACATCTGCAAGCACCTGGGCGATCCCGAATGGCTCGCCCGGCAGCCACAGTGGTACGTGCTGACCAAGAACTGGCACGGTCGGTTCGAGGGCGGATTCAAGAAGGGGCAAACCCATACCTACACCCTCGACATGGCCCCAACCGAACACCAGACCAAGCAGGGTCTGTTCCGGCTGATGACCACGGGAGATTCATCCGCTTGCCAATGGACGGTGAAGCTGAACGACACTCGACTGAGCCCGACCGAATTTGTTCGCAAGCCGCTGGAACATCCCTACGAGGCGGGACTCGGCCAGCCGAGCCAGTACGCTTGCTTCGCATGCCCCCGCGCGCTGGTCGCCGACGGCCCGAACCGGATTACGATCACCCTTGACGAAGGCGACGGTGCGACGGTCCAGTACATTGACCTGGTGCTGCCGTAGGCGGTGGTCGATGGGGCGGAGTACTTCGTCGATTTGTCGGTGCGCTAAGTCTAAGGACGGCCGGTGTGAATGGAAAAGACAGAATAACGGCCATTCTCAACGGAGAACCGGCCGATCGGACCGGGTTCTGGTTGGGGTGCCCCGCGGATGAGACCAAGGCGATCTACTACGAGTATTTCGGAGTAAGCGATGACTTGGAGTTGGCGGTGACATTGGGCAGCGACTTCTATTGGGTTTCACCGGAACTCGATCCGTCTTCCTGGAAGAGTCTCGGCCGCGAGCGGCTATTTGATGAATGGGCAGGCCGGCCACGGACCAGTCTGAGCCAGCCGGGTGTATTGGCCGAGTGTGAGGACGTTGCGGAAATCGAGGCGTTTCCATGGCCCGACCCGGACTGCCTGGATTTCACCTCCACGATCGAAGCGGTGGATCGGGCCGCATCGACCGGAATGGCCGTGTTTGGCGGGATGTGGGTGCCGTTTTTCCACAAGCTGTGCAACTTCTTTGGCATGGAGAACTACTTCGTCAAGATGCATACGCATCCGAACGTTGTTGAAGCGGTTACGGAACACGTGATCGATTTTTACCTGGCAGCCAACCGGAGATGTCTTGAACAGATGGGCGCCAAGTTGGACGCGGTGTTCTTCGGCAACGACTTGGGCAGTCAAGAGGACCTGTTGATCAGCCCGGCGGCCTTCGAGAAATTCGTCCTGCCCGGGGTCGAGAAGGTCGCCACCCAGGCAAGGTCGTTTGGGCTGAAGACCGTGTTCCATTCGTGCGGAGCGATTTCCAGGATCATTCCGATGCTGATAGACGCCGGCATCGACGCGTTGAATCCCCTGCAAGCGAAGGCCGCGGGCATGGAGGCGGAGAAGCTGGGCAGGCAGTTTCGGGGCCACCTGACGTTCATCGGCGGGGTGGATACCCAGGAGTTGTTACCGTTTGGCACTCCGGAGCAAGTCAAGAGCGAAGTCCGAAGGCTCAAGGAAGTGTTCGGCCAGCGGTACATCGTCTCGCCAAGTCACGAGACACTGCTGCCCAACGTCCCGCCGGAGAACGTGCTGGCCATGCGGGACGCGGCGACGGGGGATTGACATTGTTCCGAGGTTAGAGTAGGCTTTTTAATCGGTGAGTTAGCTTGTGTGTGAATAATTTGGACTGAATATACTGCTCGCGGTCGAGGATTGCGGTTTTGTGACTAAGGTTTAGCCGGCGGGCTTGCCCGCCGCTGGTTCGTTCACGGCGGACAAGTCCGCCGGCTAAACGGAACTCGTCTGACAACTGAAAACTGACAACTTAATCCGAAAACCTCAATTCTTGACCGCGT
>JAUWJC010000072.1 GCA_030607895.1 Pirellulales bacterium | reverse complement strand
GACGAATGACGAATGACGAATGACGAATGACGAATGACGAATGACGAATGACGAATGACGAATGACGAATGACGAATGACGAATGCGCAAGCGCCCATTTCCCGCCTGCGCGGCAGTAGGCACTAATTCGTCATTCGTGCTTAGGTATTCCTTCGTCCTTCGTCATTCGTGCTTAGACATTTCTTCGTCATTCGTGCTTAGACATTCCTTCGTCCTTCGTCATTCGTGCTTAGACATTCGTTGGTTGCTTCTGGCCTGGGATGAAATGCGGTCGGGGAATCGGCACCGGCCGATTGGAAAGTGTTTTGATGATGTAGTCGGCCGCTCGGCTCGACGCTCCGCCGTGGCCAATTCGGGCCTTCAACTTGGCCAACTCCGCAACCAGGGTGTCACGCTTCTGGGGATCGGTGAGCCACTCGATAACATGGGTGGCAATTTGGGCCGATTTGTCTTCGCACGTAAGATATTCGGGAAACAGCACCCGATCCGCGTCTTCATCCGACGGGTCGAACGGAGTGTTGTCCTTGGGAAACGGGTCGTCGGCCGTTAGCAGGTTGACCAGCGTGATGTACTTAACCGTGCGGAAGAAGCCCTGCACGAAAAACGCCGGCCGCGTGACCCAATACAGTATGACCGTGGGCTTTGTGTGATACAACAACTCCAGCGACACCGACCCGGAACACGCCATGCAACAATCGGCCAGATGCATCAGTTCGGCCGTTTTGCCGACATGCACCTCCACGGGCAACCCGGCCGCGGCCACTTCGCGCCTGGCCATCTCGACGTGATGCGGCTTGAAGGCGGCAATCGCCAATCGAACGTCGGGTACTTCCCGACGCACAATCCGGGCGGCCTTGAGAAACCATTTCAGGTTATGAGAGATCTCCTGGGTTCGCGAGCCCGGCAATATGGTCACCAGCGGACCCGGCTGCCCGCGATATCGGTCGAGAAACTCCTTGTCCATGGCCTTCCGGCTCACCTCGTCGAAAAACGGATGTCCGACAAACGTGGCGTTGCAGCCGTGCCGGCTGAGCCACTTTTGCTCGAACGGCAGGCCGCTCAGCACGTGATCCACCAGTCGCCGCATTTTCTTGACTCGCCACCGGGCCCAGGCCCAAATCTGCGGCGGCGAGTAATAAAACACCGGTATCCCATGCGCCTTGGCACGCCTCGCCATCCACCAGTTAAAGCCCGGATAGTCGATCAATACCACCGCATCCGGCTTGTGGTGCCGGAAGTATCGGTCCGCCCGACTGGCCAGATTCCAAAATTTGTGCAAGTGAATCAGCGCCCGGGCGAACCACATTACGGCCAGCGTGGTGAGATCGGCGTGCAGCCGGCATCCGGCCGCCGCCATTTCGGGCCCACCGTATCCGACTGCCTCGAACCGATCGCATCGGGAGCGCAACTGCCTGATGAGATTTGCCCCGTGCAGGTCGCCGCTTGGCTCTCCGGCGGAGAAGAAGATTGTCAAAGGTCGCTTGTGTGGCGTAGACAGTGAAGTAGACATGCCGGAAGTATCGCAAAATGGCAGACCTGGCGGAAGTGCAGTTCTATGGTCGCTAACCTGTTGCGATAGAACGACTTCCGCCCTGAGGCACGTTCCCTTTCACCCCAATAGGCCTGGCCATCCTGGATCGGGGCGCCCGATTGGAGTAGACTTGGAGCATGATGCCGCTTTCGGAGTCGGCAAAGCATCGGCCACTGATCGGGAGCCGCCGCATGTGGAAGACGTTCGCCAGCGTGCTGTTGCGATTCGGAGCGCTCTATTGCCTCTTTGGAATCTTTGGGATTGCCTGGCTGGTCGTCCACCGCTACTATCCCAGCCCGCCACGCTCTGAATGAAGTCAGAAATCGAACGTTTCCTGATCGTTTGGTTGATCCTGCTTGGACTGTTGGCCTACTTCTGGACAAGTTGGCTTCCCGGCCTTTGGGACCCGTTCGTTGGCACCGCGCCGTGGCTGAACTACCTGTTCGCCGTGACGATGTTTGCCATCGGTTCGCTGTTGCCGCGAGACGAGGTCCGGCAGGTCGCCGGGCGTTGGCCGACCGTTTTGGGAGGCACGGCCGTCCAATACACGGCCATGCCCATCCTGGCCTATTGTTGCGGCCGGCTGAGGGGGCTGGAGGGGCCCGCCATGATCGGCATCGTGATGGTCGGCTGCGTGCCGGGTGCAATGGCCTCGAACGTGCTGACGTTGGTCGCCCGGGGTAATGTCAGCTACTCGGTCAGCCTGACGACCTCCGCCACGTTGCTCTCGCCGTTGGTGGCCCCGCCGATTCTGAAAATCGCACTGGGCCGCTGGGTGGACTTTCCGGCGGCAAAGGTAAGTTGGCAACTCTGCTGGATGGTCGTGTTGCCGGTGGTGGCCGGCCATCTGTTGTCGCGAAGGTTCGCCGTCTGGCAGGCCGTGGCCGGCCGCGTGGGGGCAACCGTCGCCAATCTGACCATCCTCTGGATCATCGCCGTCGTGGTGGCCAAAAACCGCGACAACCTCACCCAGGTTCAAGCCCAATTGCTCGCGGCATTGGTGATGCTCAACCTGTGCGGCTATCTGGCCGGATGGCTGGGAGGCCGGGTGCTGCGGTTGCCGTCGACCATGGGCCGAGCACTGACGCTGGAAGTAGGCATGCAGAACGCCGGGCTGGGAACCGTGCTGGCAATGGACCTGTTTGGCAAGGACCCCGCCATAGCCATCGCGCCGGCCATCTACACCTTCGGCTGCATGTTGACCGGCACAATCCTCGCCCGAGTCTGGGCTGAACTCACCGTACGCAACCCATAGCGCCTACTCGGGAGCAACGGTCACCAATTCCTGGCAGACCGATTCGAGTTGTCCGGCCGTTATCTCCTGCTGCCCTTCGGCATAGCCGATCAATAGGGCCAGGTCCGCGAGCCGGTTGATTCGCCGGGCGATTCCATGAGTTAGCTCGTGAAGCGTGCGAAGTGCATCGGGTGCAAAGATGGTTCGCTCGGTGCCGGCCGCTTTGAGCCGATGCGTAACGTAATCGGCCGTCTCCTGTTGGCTGAAGGAGCGCAACAGGCACTTCACGGCCAGCCGCTCTTCCAACTGGGGCGTCCGGTCCAGCACGGGCAGCAACCCCGGCTGGCCCGACAGCAGCAGCGTTAGGCCAGGCTTGCCGTCCGACTCGAAATTGGACAACAGCCGCATCGGCTCGAGTGTGTGATGGTCGTTCAGCTGATTGGCTTCATCCACGACGACCACGGCATGGCGTCCCTGCTGGAGGTTATCGGCCAGAAAGCTTTCGATTCGCCGAACGGTTTCGTGCAGGTCCGCCCGGTGCGAACCGTTCTTCGACCCGACAAGCCGATCGGCAAGATAGGCCAGCAGTTGATCGACCGGCATTTGCGGAAAGACCAGATGCACGAAGGGCGAGTACTCGTCTCCCAGCACGGTCCGCAACATGCCGACCAGCATTGTTTTTCCCGCCCCGGCCGGCCCGCCCAAAAGGGCCCCGTCACGGCGGTTCTCACCCGCGTAGCGCAGCTTCAGCAGGGCCGCCTGGTGCGACTCGCCCGGGTAGTAGAACCGCGGATCGGAGCGGTTCTCGAAAGGCTTCTGTTCGAGTTGCCAATAAGACTCGTACATGCCGGTTTGTCCGTTGTGAAGCTGCGGCCAGTGGTCGCGGTGCTTCAAATTTCCTGTTCGTTTGGTAAAACCGCGACCACTGGTCGCGGCTTTACAACTCAAACAGACTGAATGAAATTCTCGACGACTCCGACGCGGGCGATGCCGGCTGTTTGCAGGCGGCTTTTTGCGTCGGCCAGTTTCTTGGGCGGTGTGGAGCGAGCGTTGTGGACCAACACAACGGCGTCCGTCCAACCGGCTGCCGCCGCCAGGTCCGCGACGGGCTGATGCTCCAGCGGCCCCAGATCGACCAGCACCAGTTCGTAGTTTTGTTCGAGCTGCGCGAGTACCGGCGTAAGCGAGGCGATATCAGGGACTGCTTCCTCTTGCCCGTCTTGCGGTCTGCACGATGGCAGCACCGCCAGCCGGTCCTCGATCGACTCGACGAGGGCCTCGGCCAGTGGAATCCGGCCCGCTACCACTTGTTCCCAGCCCACCTCCGGCATCATTCCCAAGCATCGGCAGAGCATGGGCTTGGCCGGATCGGCGTCGACCGTTACCAACTTCACGTTTTGCTCGGACAGTCGTTGGGCAACACTCAGAAGAAGCGTAGTGCAGCCCTCGCCACGGAGGCAACTGCTGAACGTCACGACCCTGCAACCTTCAGCCATGCCGGCCAGGAGTCCGTCGGCTAACCGGTCCAATTCCGTGCGGGCCTCAACAGCGAGCTTCCCGCACGCCTTCGGCCAGGCAAAACTATCCACCTGGAGCAAGGGACGGAACGACCCGGCGTCCGGCTCTCCAAGCTCGGTCATGTCGATAGGCAACTCGGGTGCTTCCGCCGCCGTCTCCGAGGGCATTGCTTCAAACGGGGCAGTGTTATTCGATCTCTGCTCCTCATCGCTTGGCTCGGCCGACTGGACGCACGACGACGCGCCCTCCTGTCGGTAAGCCTTAATGAAAGCCTGGTCGAGTGCGCTCATCGGTGGTCCTAAGAATCGGTTTCTCAATAACGCCTTCAAGTCGGGCAACGCCGGGGTCGGCCGGCCGCCGGCCCTGATAGACCGAACTGCCCTGATAGGATGTCCCGGTGGCACCGTCGCTGCGAGGCCATCGAGAAGCGTTGCCAACTACCGGCTGAGTTTGGGCTGTCGGGAAATCGGCCCGCCGATCAGTCCGCCGATCAGTCTGCTGATTGGCCGTCCGGTATCCACGCTCAGGGCCCACAACCCGACCACCGATAACCATGGGGCGGTTTACCCCGGCCATGGGTTGCCGGTTCGGATCGGTCCGGTCCGCGGGCGGATAGTCACTGGTGCCGCCCGGCCGGTACATTGTCATCCCCGTACTGGACGGCTTGACGGCGGTAGATTGGCCGCTGGGAGCAGATGGCGACGCCTCGGGAAGTTGTATCTCGGTGGGCGGCACCGCGGATTCCCCAGACTGCCCTGTTCCCGAAGCCACCTCGACCGGCCCGGCGGGCGATGCAATTGGGCCTGGCACCCAGTTAGGCGCTGCGTCGGCCGAACGCGCCGGTGGAGCCGGTTGCCACGATGATTTCTCGGAGGGGGCCGGATTGTCCGAGCCTCTGCCGCCAAACAGAAACGGCAACACGGCAACCCCCAATAACAAAGCCGCCCCGCCCATCAGTATCTTGACCGAGAGCTGTTGGCTGAGTAACCGTTCAATCGACTGCCCACGCGACCGTTTCCCCGACGATCTATGCTGCCGGTGACGTCTTACGTCCGGAATTCGGGCTAATACCCGCGACCAATCGAAATCCTGATCGGTTCGCCCCGACGCTTCATCGGCCCTCAATTGTCCGGTCGATTCGTATTCGCTCATTTCGAGTTTCTATATTGGCGATGTATTGACCCTCGGCGCACAATGTGCGCGGGCAGCCACGGTAATAGTCCTTCAGGGAGTCTATCGGTTCCGATTGCGTGGATCTTGAGTGTTACCACGAGTTTAACGTACCGGAAAACAGGGTATGCTGCGTGATTTTGGGCACAACACAGGCCCCAATGCGGGGAGCCCCCTCCCCCGTCACGCAGATTCGCTTGCCTTGGATGTGCCGTGGCGCGCCGGTAGAATCGTGTTTTCGTTCGGTTGATTGAAGGTGTCCAGCAAGAAAGAGAGGTAACCCATGACTCGCGAGATTTCTAGAAGAGACTTGTTCGGCGTGTTGGGCGCTTCGGGGCTGGCGGCCGCAATGGGACCGTTTGCATCTGCTTGCCGAGCCGGAGTCGACGAAACCCAAAAGACTTCCGCCACAATCGTTGACGGAAAGGTCGTCCAGCCGCAACGTCAACTGCCCGTGCTGCATAAGACCGATGTGCTGGGCGGCGGAGGCGGACCTGCCGGCGTGGCCGCGGCCATCGCCGCAAGAAGAACGGGCGTCCGGGTCACGCTGGTCGAACGCTACGGATGCTTTGGCGGCCAGTGGACCGGCGGACTGGTGCTCATCGTCGTCGGGCTGTATGCAGGCGGCAAGCAGGTCACGCGCGGCATCGGCGAGGAGATAATGTGCCGGCTCGACAAGCTCGACCGGGGTATCGTCAACCACCGGCCGGGTGGCAAGCCCACGGTAGACGCCGAGGCGTTGAAGTACGTCATGCTTGAAATGATCCGCGAGGCGGGCGTCGACGTATTTCTGCATTGCTGGGGTGTCGACGCCATTATGAGCGGCAACAGCGTCCAGGGGGCTGTCTTCGAAAGCAAGTCCGGACGCCAGGCCATTCTGGCCAACGTGGTGGTCGACGCCACCGGCGACGGCGACGTCTACGCCGCGGCGGGCGCCCGGTACGAACATCTCAAGTACCACTTCGGGTTGGTCTCCCGGCTCGGCAATCTCGACAAAATCGACCGGTCGAAGATCGGGCCCCGCAAGAAGGGCCAAAAGGGACCGAATCTCGGCTCGATTACACCTATCAAAGGCGTGAACTGGGTGAACATGCACGGCCCCAACGCCGACGCACTCGACGTGGCCGACCTGACACGAATGGAAATGAACCATCGCCGACAGATTTGGAAAAGCGTCGAAAAGCTTCGCAACACACCCGGCTACGAAAAAGTCTACCTGGTGGAAACCGCCCCACAACTCGGCGTTCGCATCTCACGATTGCTCGCCGGCACCCACACGCTTCGGTTCAAGGACGTCATGGAGAAGCGGAAGTTTGCGGACAGTGTCGGTGTGGGCGGCGATTGGAACATCAAGAACCCCGAGTGGCAAATCCCCTACGGTACGCTAATACCCAAAACGGTCGACAACCTGCTGGCCGCCGGCCGCTGCATTTCGGGAGAGGCCAAGATGGCCGAGCTATTGCGGGTAATCCCGCCGTGCTTTGTCACCGGTCATGCCGCGGGGGTTGCGGCCGCACTGGCTGTCAAGGATAGCTGCCTACCTAGGGAAGTCGATGTGCCGAAATTGCAAAAGATACTCAAACAGCAAGACGCCTACCTGGGGTGAGAGCGGTCGGCCGCTGGCGGCTTTGCATGGCAATCATCAACGTGAACTGTAAGGGGGGAGTCCGAAAATGGGGACTGGCTCCGTCACGCACCTGGTTTTCACGAAGGTTTTCGGTTTGCCGACGGTGCCTGTCCCCTTTTTCGGACGGCGAATATCTAGCACCCGTGGAAAAAGGGGACAGGCACCTCGCGGCTACGATTTTTCCCGCACTTCCGGCCGATATCTGCTCGGAGCCAGTCCCCATTTTCCACTCACCGCTTACAGTTTGAGTTATCAACGTGAACCGAACTCCGCCAACCCCCGCGCGCCGACTGCAACTCATCTCGCGGTGCTGCGCGCTGGTCGCCGCGGTGGTACTGGTCATCCTGCCGTGGCCCTGGTGCCGCGTGCTCCTGCCCGCGCTAAGCCCTTACGTTGCTATCTGCTCGGCAATTGCCTCCCGATCGGTGGGCATCGTTACGCTGGCCGGCCTGCCCGTGCTGTTGTTGGCCCTCACGCGGCGAAGATGGTTCTGCCGCCACGCGTGTCCGATGGGTCTGCTGACTGAGCAAGCGGGTCGGCTTCGGCGTTTGGGTCCACCGCGCGTGGTCCGGTTGCCGCCGTTTGGGCAATGGATCGCGCTGACTACGCTGGCCGGGGCGTGCCTGGGGTACCCGCTTCTGCTATGGCTCGATCCGTTGGCGCTGTTCAGTGCGTGCGTTGGTCTATTCGGTCAGACGACTGAAATCGCACGGCTAGCCGGCGGAATCGGTCTGCCGGTTGTCCTTCTGGTCAGTCTCTTTTGGCCAAACGTCTGGTGCCGCCGGATTTGTCCGCTGGGCGCAACGCAGGACCTATTGGCGCTGTCGAAGCAGATCGCCCGACGACGCCAATCCGCGCGGGCGAGGTTCTCTTCTGTCGGTAGCCGGCCTCTTGCTCGACGGTCCGTTCTTGCACTGGGTCTTGGAGCGGTCTGGTCGGCGGCAACGTTACAGTGGCCTGCAAGGAAGAAGTGTCTCCCCATCCGTCCTCCCGGATCGGTCGATGAACCGCGGTTCGCCGGCCTGTGTGTCCGTTGCGGAAATTGCATCCGGGCTTGCCCCACCGGGATCATCCGTCCCGACCTGGGTAATTACGGCATCGCCGGTCTGTATGCGCCGTTGATCCGCTTCGAGGAGGGCTACTGTCTGGAAGACTGCCGGCTGTGTACCCAGGCGTGCCCTAGCGGTGCGATTGGCCGGCTCTCTCTGGAGCAAAAGAGACACACTCCGATCGGCCTGGCCCGGCTCGACCCGGCCGTTTGCATTCTGGCGGCCGAAGACCGGGAATGTTCCGCCTGCGTAACCATCTGTCCTTACCAGGCGATCGAGATCGTCTTCAACGAGGAAGACTACACTTCTACCCCTTGCATCGACCCGAACAAGTGCCCCGGATGCGGCGCCTGCCAAGTGGCTTGTCCCACCGAACCAAAGGCGATCGTTATTGAACCGTAATCGCGAACCGGGCGAAAAAGGGACCAGGTTTAATTTGTGCGAAGCACCCTCCGGGCCGTTCCGGCAAATTAAACCTGGTCCCTTTTTCAGTCCGATTGACAATCTTCGGCCAGGCGGTAGGATGAACCGTCAAGGGTTTTGCCCTCGGTTTTTTCTTGCCCCCCCCAGTTCGGCCTGCCAAGCCTGATTGCCATATACAGGAAGGCGTTTCTTCATGACCCAGATCGAACAAGCCTGCTTGGGTATCGTGACGCCCGAAATGGAGGCCGTCGGCCGGTGCGAGCAACTCGATCCGGAACTGGTCCGAAGCGAGGTGGCTCGGGGACGGATGGTTATCCCCGCCAATAAGGTCCATATTCAGAAGCAGCTTGCACCGATCGGCATCGGCATTGCCGCGAGGACCAAGATCACCGCCAACATCGGCAACTCGCCCCTGTCGAGCGATAGCCGGTGTGAACTGGAAAAACTCGATTGCGCGGTCCGATACGGGGCCGACACGGTAATGGACCTGTCTACGGGTGCGGATATCGACGCCATCCGCCGGCAAATAATCGACGCGGCAACCGTGCCCATCGGTACCGTGCCCATCTACCAGATGGCCGAGCAACTCGACGCGATCGAGGACATGAAACCGGGCGACTTTCTCGATGTGGTCCAACAGCAGGCCCGGCAAGGCGTCGACTACATGACCATTCACTGCGCGGTGCTCCGGGAGCATCTTCCGTTGACGTCGAGTCGGTTGACGGGCGTTGTCAGCCGGGGTGGGGCGCTGGTGGCCAAGTGGATGACCGCCCACGGCCGGGAGAATCCCTTCCACGAGCATTTTGACGACCTGTGCGACATCATGCACGAGTACGATGTCACCTGGAGCTTGGGCGACGCTTTGCGGCCCGGCTCGCTGGCCGACGCCAGTGACGAAGCACAGTTCGCCGAGCTAGAGGTGATGGGCGATTTGGCCCGCCGGGCGCGGCGGCGCAGTTGCCAGGTAATGATCGAAGGGCCGGGCCATATTCCCATGGACCAGATCGAGATGAACGTCCGCCGCCAGATGGAGTGCTGCGACGAAGCGCCCTTCTACGTATTGGGGCCGGTGGTAACCGATATTGCGCCGGGTTACGACCACATAACCAGCGCGATCGGCGCGGCGATGGCCGCCTGGTACGGCGCGGCGATGCTCTGTTACGTGACTCCCAAGGAACACCTGGGCCTGCCGGAGTTGGACGACGTGCGGCGTGGCGTAATCGCGTACAAGATAGCCGCCCATGCCGCCGACGTTGCCCGGCATCGCCCCGGAGCACGCGACCGCGACGACGCACTGTCGAAGGCCCGCTTCGAGTTCAACTGGCCCGAGCAGTTCCGCCTGTCATTGGATCCCGAGACCGCGCGCCGGATGCACGACCAATCGCTGCCCGACGCCGGCGCCGACGCCAACGCCAAGCAGTCGCACTATTGCAGCATGTGTGGCCCCAAGTTCTGTTCGATGAAGACCACGGAAGAATTCCGCCGGATGCAGCGGGAACAACCGGCCGGTTGACATCCACGTTGCCGCGGTACACAATGGAGTTCTGCTCCAGCCGCTTGCGGCTTCGCACCGTTTACATCGTCGACTCACCACAGAAGGAGGAAGCTACCCATGCGCATGATTTGCCTTGCTGCAACGTTGTTACTTGTGAGTGCGGGCGTGGCAATTCCGAATGTACATGCCGCGGAAGACGCCAAACGCACCGCCGGGCTTTCCGATCAGGAAGCCAAAGAGGGGTTCGTCTGCCTGTTCGACGGCAAGACGGTCGAGGACTGCTGGCAGGGATCGACCAAAGGGTACGTCCCGGAAAACGGCGTCCTGGTCTGCAAAAAACACGGCGGCGGAATGCTCTACAGCAAGAAGGAGTACGCCGACTTCATCTTCCGCTTCGAGTTCAAGCTCGAACCGGGTGGAAACAACGGCGTGGCCATCCGCGGGGGTATCGAAATCCAGATCCTCGACGATACGGCCCAAAAGCACGCCCATCTCAAGCCCTACCAGTACCACGGCTCGGTCTACGGAATCGTTCCCGCAAAACGGGGACATCAGAAGCCGATCGGCCAATGGAACAGCGAGGAGATCATGGTCAAGGGCAGCCGAATCAAGGTGACGCTCAACGGTGTGGTCATCGTCGACGCCGACATCGGTAAGAAGATGCCCCGCGAGAAAGGCCACATTGGCTTCCTCGGCCACGGCTCGCACGTCGATTTCCGTAACATCCGAATAAGGGAATTGTAGAATTGTAAAGCCGCGACCAGTGGTCGCGGTTGTTCGACACATCCCCACGAAAAACGGAGAACCCTTCCCATGCGTATGACCTGCCTTGTTGCCGTGATGTTGCTGGCTGCCAGTTCATTGCTGGCGGGCGATCTGCCGAAGGAAGAAGTCGATCAGGGGTTCGTCAAAATCTTCAACGAGAAGAACCTCGACAATTGGGTCGGTCTGAAGGGCAGCACCGACAGCTACTACATCGAAGGCGATACGCTCATCTGTAAGGCCACCGGCCACGAGCACATTTTCACCAAGAAGGAGTTCGCTGATTTCATCCTTCGCCTCCAGATCAAGCTCGAGCCGGGTGGAAACAACGGCGTGGGCATCCGCACCAAGGTGAGCAAGGTCCCCCACCTCGAAGGCATGGAGGCCCAGGTCCTCGATGACCCGTCACCCCGATATACGAAGCTCAAGCCCTACCAGTTCCATGGCTCGATCTACGGCGTGGTGCCGGCCAAAACCGGACATCTAAAACCGACCGGGCAGTGGAACACCGAAGAGATCATCTGCCAGGGCAGCCACGTCAAGGTAACCCTCAACGGGACCGTCATAGTCGACGTCGACCTGGACAAGATCGAGCGGCCCACCCTGGACAACAAAGAGCACCCCGGCCTGAAATACAAAAAAGGCCGAATCAGCCTACACGCACACGGCAACTACGGCGCCCGAGTGTTCTTCCGCAACGTGCGGGTGAAGGAGCTATAGAGGCCGCTTGCGGCTTCGCGTTTCACCACACGAACATGTCTTTCACGGCCAGCGAAAAGCCGGGCAACAGGCTTTCCTCCGTCAGTGTATCATCTTCGCCGAGCACCTGCGGCTCGACGTCCGAGCGATGAACCGTGACCGTCTTGGTTGCCGGATCAACATCCCAAACGACCAGCGAACCGGCGGCCAGATAGTTGCGTATCTTGCCCTCGATCTCCTTCGGCCG
>JAUWJC010000310.1 GCA_030607895.1 Pirellulales bacterium | reverse complement strand
TTCATGCGTCTGCTCAGTAGTCAGTCTGAAGACTTGCCAGAGCCATTGTTTCCAAGCTCTGACAACTGATAACTGATAACTGACAACTTCGTCACAAAACCGCAATTATTGACCGCGAGTAGTATACTAATCGAGCAGGCCGCCCAAATCCTGGCGAATTCGCCGCATTACGCGGAACTTGGCCTTATAGACGGCCTGGACCGTCATTCCGAATTCCTCCGCCACGTCGGCGGGCGAACGCCGGTCAACCGTGGTACGCCAGAAGACCTGCCACGTGCGATCCTCGAATTCCGACCGGATCAGCTCGAGGGCACGGCGCTCCAGACCGCTCCGCTCGGTCCCGCGTGGTTTTTCCTCGGAGCCAGGCTCGGAGCTAACCGGTGGTTCGTCGGGTATCCGGGCAAGCTGCCGCTGTGCGTCGGTGCCGCCCCGGGCTTGGGCCTCTCCATGACGACGGCGGAAATGGTCGCGGATGTTGTTGCGGGTGATCGTCCATACCCAACCCCGAAAACTGTCGCCGGGGCGGTCTGGGCGGAGATTGGCTACGTTGCGGGCCACCGATGCGAAGACCTCTTGGGAGACGTCCGCGGCGTCTTCGGTCTGCAAGCCCGTCAGTCGGCACCAGTTATACACCAGCGGCCCGTACAACTCGACAAACCGCTGCCACGCCTCCGGACTGCGAGCCTTCACCCGCTCCAAGAGGCTCGTGGAGGTGGAATCCGGGGCGTTCAGGCCGGATACGCGTTCGCTATTGGCACTGTGGCTCATCATGGCATTGAGAAGGCCTGTCGATTGGGCTGAAAAAGGGACCAGGTTTAATTTGCCGCCTGCGGCCCAGAGGGTGCTTCGCACAAATTAAACCTGGTCCCTTTTTCGGCCCCTTTCTCAGAGGTGCAGTCCTGCCAGCATGTCACCAAGCCGGGCTTGATCGAGGCAGGCTTGACGGAAGACGGGGAGGAGTTCTCGGTAGATGGCAACGTTCCGGGCGTTGGGGCTGGCGACATCTTCGAGTTGATGGGCCTGGTCGATCCGGCTGAAGTCGATCCAGAGGCCGGCGGCAACGGCAGCCACGGCCGCGGCGCCCAACGAGCCGGCTTCCTGACCGACGTTGGTTTTCAGGATGTCGATCTCCAAGACATCGGCAAATATCTGCCGCCAAAGCCGACTGCGGCTACCACCGCCGACAACCACCATCTCGCCACCGATGTCTCCCAGGCGTCTCAACTCGTCGAGCACCAGTCGGAGGTTCAGGGCGATACCCTCCATGGTGGCGCGGATTACGTCGGACTGGGTGTGCCCGAGGTCCAACCCCAAAAACGCGCCGCGGATATTTGCACTAACGTCAAGCGACGAGCCGCCGGCCAGGCTGGGGTTGAAGAGGAGCTTGTTGGCGCCCACCGGCGACGATTCGGCCAGCGCGGTCATCGCGTCGTACGGGTCCTCACCTTCTATTCGTGCTCGTTGGGCCACGTTCGCGCAGAGGTTATCCCGCACCCATTTGAGCGCCGTTCCGCTGGAAAAAATGGCCACGGCCGAGGCGAACATGTCGGGGATCACGTGCGTGAAAACGTAGGGTTTGGCCGTCTCGTCCAAGAGCGGCCGGTTTGAAGAGACGGCGATCCAGGCCGACGATCCGAGCGAAGCATAGGTCCGCCCCTCGTCGATGTTCCGTGCCCCAAGGGCCATGCAGGAATTGTCTACGCCGCCGCAAGCAACTTTCACCGTCCGCGGCAGCCCCAACTCCCGTGCCGCTTCCGGCGTCAGTTCTCCGAGGATCTCGGTGGACGGAGCGATCCGCGGAAAAAGCTCCCGCGGCAGTTCCGCCGCGGCCAACAGCTCGTCGGAGTAATCCCACGCCAACAGATCGTACACGCCGCTGCCAGAGGCGTAGGAGTAATCGGTGGCGATGCGGCCGGTGAGCCGATAGTTCACGTAGTCCTTCGTACCGATCACCTTGTGGATACGGCGGAACATTTCCGGCTCGTGGTCGCGGTACCAGATAATCTTGAAAACCGTGTAGTGGGGCGGTGGGAAACCGTTGCCGGTGAGCCTGTACCAGTCCTTCGGATCGATGCGCTCGAAGAAGCGCGCCGCCTGGGCCGTCGGGCGCTTGTCCGACCAGATGGGTGTCGTACGGCGCAGCAGGTGTCCGGCGGCGTCCAGCGGGACGCACCCCAAGCTGTGGCCGGAGATCGCCAGGCAGGCAATGTTGTCGGCATCGGCCACCTCGTCGGCCAGCAGTTGTCGGGTGCTTTGGACTACCGAATCCCACCACGCTGCCGGCCGTTGCTCGTGCCAGCCGGCCCGAGGATACTCGGTCTCGTAGGGGACGAACACGGCGGCCAGGCAACGGCCCTCGATATCGTAGAGTGAGGCCTTGTTGCCCCCGGTTCCCAGGTCGTAGGCGAGGATCGTATCCGGCATGTTATACTGCTCGCGGTCAATAATTACGGTTTTGTGACGAAGTTATCAGTTATCAGTTATCAGTTATCAGTTGTCAGTTGTCAGAGCTTGGAAACAACGGCTCTGGCAAGTCTTCAAACTGACTACTGATAACTGACCACTGATAACTGACCACTGATAACTGACCACTGATAACTGACTACTTCACCCCAAAAGCGCAATCCTTAACCTCGTGGAGTATACACCTCGACGCCCTGGGGCAAAGCGGCGCACTCTTCGAGAATCTTCGATCCGGACGTCAACCCATTGCCGAAACGGCTTACACCGAGGCGGATCATCTCGACGACCGTGGCCAGATCGCGGACGCCGCCGGCGGCCTTTACTTGTGCCGCATCGCCTATGGCGGACTTGATCAGTGCTACATTGTGGAGTGTGGCGCCGGTGGGCGTCCAGCCGGTTCCCGTCTTGACGAACGCCGCCCCTGCGCGCACGGCAATCTGGCTGCCGCGGACGATCTGTTCATCGGAGAGGTAATGGGCTTCGAGAATCGCTTTGACCGGCGTCTTCCCGGCCGCTTCGACCACGGCGCTAATGTCGTCTTCAACGTATTCGTCACGCCCGGAGCGGAGCATGCCTACGTTAATCACCATGTCCAACTCGACAGCACCCTGTTCGAGCAGTTGTCGGGCTTCCGCAACTTTGATTGCCGTGCCGTGGGCCCCGGAAGGGAATCCGACGACCGCACCAGCACCTACCTCGGGGGCATCAACCAGAAGCCGCTTCAACTCCGGCAGATAGCAGGGCATCACAAACGCGCAAATGCAGCCGTACCGCCTGGCTTGCTCGGCTAACTGCCGGACCTCGGCAATGTCGACTTCGGTCCGCACGGCGCTAAGGTCGATCATTCGGGCCAACTGGTGGACGGTCAGTTTCATAGCGGTGTCTACTCCTTGAGCCCGAAGGCGGCCTTGAAAGCGTCGGCAATTTCAGGGTGAACGTCGGGGTTGATGCCGACGGCGTCGTAAGGAAACCCGAGTACGTCCATGTCGTGCTTCAATTGCACGATTTCTTCCTCGGGGCTCACCCGAGGCGGAACGGATCGCCCCAGCGGCGTCAGCCAGGCATTCAGCGTGTGGCCACCGTCGACCATCAGGTCGTTACCGGTAACATAGTCCGAGGCGGCGGACGCCAGGAAGATCACCGCCCCGTGGAGGTCTTCCGGCCGTTCGACGTGGCCCAGCGGCGTCAACTCGCGAATCCGTTGGCGGACCGCCATCGGCGTGGAGGCGTGCATGGGGGTTAGCACGTAGCTGGGGCTGATGCAGTTGACATTGATATTGTACCGCCCCCACTCGGCAGCCAACGTCTTGGTCATGTGGACCACCCCCGCCTTCGAGGCGTCGTACGAGGCGTTGCAGTTGGCGATGGTGGCCGACATCGAGCCGATGTTGATGATCTTGCCCTCGACCGGTGTTTGCCGGATCATCTGCCGGGCCTCGGCCTGGGCACAAAGAAATGTGCCGGTCAAATTCACTGCAATTACCTTGTCCCAGTCCTCCTGGCAGATCTCTTCGTCGGCTCCAAGGATAGCGATGCCGGCGTTGTTGACGGCGATGTCCAGCCGCCCGAACTGCTCGACAACGTCGCGGACCATCGCCTGGACCTGGTGCCGCCTGGTCACGTCGCAAGCGACCAACAGCGACTGTCGGCGCATGGAACGGATTTCCTCGGCCGTCTTCTCGCCGGCGTCGGCGTTCACGTCGGCGATAGCCACGTCGGCCCCGGCCCGGGCCAACGCCACCGCCGAGCCGCGGCCAATCCCCACGGCTCCACCCGTCACCAGGGCGTTCTTGCCCGTCAGATCAAAAAGCGACAAATCAGCCACGATAATTTCCTTTCACCTCAGAGCTTTGCCTTGGGGTTGGAAAACCGCAGACCGTCCATGTCGTGGAAGGTGCCGTACTCGGTGACCAAGGCGCCCTCGGGACCGGCAATCATGCCGTGCCAGGCAGTCAGTCGGTTGAGGTGTCCGATCTCGGCGATACCCAACGGCTGGATGTGCCGGGACTTGACCAACCCCCGTTGGCTTTTCGGGATTTTCTCGAACAGTTCCGGCGTCGGCTCGCCTTCGCCGAAAGTGTAAATCATCCCTCGCCGCGGTTGCCACGACTCCATTTTGGCCGGCCCTTTGTCGGTGGCCAGGTGGCAATGCTCGGGAAGCATCTGGCCCGGCAGCAGGTAGATCTCGTGGCCGAAGTAGCCGTAGTCCTGCCGGTTGAGCCAAAAAATCCCGGCCATGCCCACGTTGACGAAATCTCCCAGACCGAATTCGAGTATCCACATGCCCTTCTTGAGCGTCTCGGAAATCGGATAGTGGAAACGTCGGAACATGTCGTAGTACGCCTCACGGGCCTTCTCGACGAGGAAGTTCCCATCCCGGTCGTAGAAGTCGGCGTTGGTGTAGGTCTTGACCGCCGCGTTTCGGCACGGCTCCGCTGCCGACACCCCGCTGCCCGCTCGGACGGCCAGCGCCGCGCCTGCGGCTGCCGCCGCCGTTCTGGTGATCATCGTGCGTCTGTTCAACTCACCAGGGTACTTGTCCACCATTGCGTTCTCCCTTGTCTTGATACTTGATATTCTTCGAGTCGATGTCGCCAAACGCGTCCTGATTCTATCACGCTCCGCCACGGAAGGCTAGATGCCCGTTTTGCAAGTTCTTGCGCAGTACCAAGACCCTTAACCTGGTTCCCAAACTCTGCTTGGGAACCCACTACTCCCCAGCAATAACGGTGCCGTGCGTGACGAAGCAGAGCTTCGGCACGAGGTTGTTGGCGGGTTCGACGAATTTTTACCGCCGGGGTCAACCAAACCATTGCCAAGGCAGCGGTTGCACACGCCGGCGACCACGGCACCCTTCTTGTGTGTGTGGGGCAAATCCGCCGAGAATTCCCGCTTTTTGGGCTTGCGGACTCTTGACAACCTGATCTCTCTAGCCCGAGTTTACAAGTTACGCGTGCGCGACGTCCTAACCCTCGCTGCAATACTTACTTACGGTGACCGCTTTGTTACCCTAAAATGCCGTTTCCGCTGTCCGTTTCGGAGCTTTCGAGGGAATG
>JAUWJC010000088.1 GCA_030607895.1 Pirellulales bacterium | reverse complement strand
ACCGCCCCGTTTTCCGGTCGCAGGCGACCGGGCTAACTGTCACCCGCATTTGAATCAGGCCACAACTGATAACTGACTACTGATAACTGACTACTAACCACTGCGTCACAAACACTGCGTCACAAACACTGCGTCACAAACCCTGCGTCACAAACCCGCAATCTATGGCCGCGTCGAGTATAGCCGCCCTGCGCGACGGGACCAGCAACACGGCCTTGGCCTGCGAGTTGAGCCTTCCCTCGGGCGTCGAATCCGACATGCGCGGTGTCATGCACTATCCCGAGGGACCTTTCTACCATCACAACTACACACCCAACAGCCCGGTGCCCGACCTGAACCGCGCGAACGAGTGCCACAACGTTCGCGGCGCTCCCTGCGTGGAGCAGTACCCCAACGCCTGGTCTCGCGACATGCTGTACACTGCCCGGAGCCGGCACCCCGGCGGCGTGAACCTCCTGTTGGGCGACGGCAGCGTCCGGTTCACCGGCGGCGAGGTGATCGACGGCGGGTACCGCCTGACCGGCGAGGCGTCGCCCACGCCGGGCGAGAAGATCGTCCGCATATCGGCGACGCGGAAGACGGGTCGGATGGTGCCGGCCGTGCCCGAACCGGGTACCGACTTGATGATCGAGGAGATCAAGCCTTACATTCCCGCCAACTACAACCACCAGAGTATGCTGCGATGCACCGTGTCGAAGGAAAATACCCGGCACGACTTCGAACTGGTATCGCGGCCCGAGGAATACCTGCCCAATTTCCGCCGATGGTACTCGTCACGCTCCGCGTGACGGATCTGCATCACGCGGAGCGTGATGAGTACACCCGGAAAGTTATTCTTCGGCTGGGCCCGTAAACCAACCGTAACCTGTTTTGAGCGAAAGGAAGAGTCATGATTCGACATTCGACGTGGAAGCCAGTTGTTGTCTCTGTTGTTGCTGGTACTTTGATGCTGCCTGGTTGCGCTGCGACGGCGGCCGAACTGCTGGTTGGGGCGGCCAGCGCTGACATCGCACCGAAGGGTCCCGTAGCGTTGTGGGGCCAGTTCTACCTGCGAATCGCCCGGACTGCCGAAACACCCCTCTTGGCCAACGTGGCAGTGCTGGAATCCCGCCGGGACGACAAATCGCTCGACGTGGCCGTCATGGTCTCCTGCGACCTTTGCGCCGTTCCCGACGAGGTCTTGAAGCTTGTGCGCGAGGAGGTTCACAAACGTCTTCCGGGGCTGGACACGAAAAAGATCTTCCTGAGTGCGACCCATACCCACACGGCCCCTATCATGGGGACGAACGGCTGGCACGTGATTCCCAAGGACGTTATGCCGGTCGAAGAGTATCGGGCCTTTTTCGTTCGGCGGGTTGCCAAGGCGATCGAAAAGGCGTGGAAAGGCCGGCAGCCGGGAAGCGTTACCTGGGGGCTGACCGACGCGGTGGTGGCCTACAACCGCCGGGCCGTCTATGCCGACGGCCACGCGCAAATGTACGGCAAGACGAATCGGCCCGACTTCCGCGGCATTGAAGGCTGCGAGGAAAACGACGTGGGCACGCTATTCTTCTGGAACAACGAGGGAAAGCTTATCAGTATCGCTATCAACGTCGCGAGCCCCTCGCAGGAGGTCAGGCACGGTCGGGCCATCAACGCCGACTTCTGGCATCCGGTGCGCGAGGCCCTGCAAAAACAATATGGCAAGGAGGTCTGCATACTGGCCTGGGCGGGCGCGGCCGGCGACCAGAACCCCTATCCGTTCATTCTCTACCGCAAAGCGGCCGAAGAGCGAATGCGGCGGTTGCGCGGCGGCAACGAAACCGCGCGCCGCATCGTGCGGGCGGTGAACGAGGCCTACGAGGTGGTCAAGGACGATCGGCATTCCGACGTCCCGCTGGTCCACAAGGTGGAAACGATCCGTCTGCCAATGCGGCTGGTGACCGAAGCGGAGTATCGCGAGGCCAAAACCGCATTCCAGCAGGCCGCCGACGCGATAGCCAAGGACCCCAAGGCGGCTGCCCGGATGCACGGGCGGATGGTATTTTACCAGCGGACCGTCCAGCGGTTCGAGGCGCGGAAGACTGATCCGAAACCAACCTACAAAATGGAACTGCACGTGCTGCGGATCGGCGACGTGGCCCTGTGTACCAATCCGTTCGAGTTGTTCACCGAGTACGGAATCTGTATAAAGGCCCGAAGCAAAGCGATCCAGACGTTCGTGATTCAACTGGCCGGTCACGGCTGGTATCTCCCGACGGAGAAGGCCGTCCGCGGCGGCAGTTACAGCGCCGTGGTGGAAAGCAACCTGGTCGGCCCCAAAGGTGGCCAGGTGCTGGTCGACAAGACGGTCGAACTGATCAACTCGATGTGGAAGTAAACTTTTTCATCAACAGAGTATACAATTGACCTTGGAGATGGGTACAACCTAAAGAAAACGTGAGGTTCACAATGAAACGGAAGATGTTGCGTCGCCGATTTCTATCGACGGCAGGCGCGGCGCTGGCGACGCCGATGTTGGTTTCGGCAAATGCACTGGGCCTTGAAGGTGGCGTGTCGGCAAACGATCGGATCATCGTCGGTGCGATTGGTTGCGGCGTTCGAGGCAGCAGTGCGATCGACCGGGCATTGCGGGCGTCGGAATGTCAGGTCGTGGCCGTGTGCGACGTGCGACGCCCCAGGCTCCTGCGGGCGCAAGAGAAGTGCAACGGCCATTACGGCAGGGGCGATGCCAAGGCATCTTACAAGGGCTGCAAGGCTTATCACGAGTATCGCGAGTTGTTGGCCCGAGAGGATATCGACGCCGTGCTCCTCACACCGCCCGACCATTGGCACGGCGTGATCTATAGCGACTCGATCCGCGCCGGCAAGGACATGTACGCCGAGAAGCCCATCACCCGAACCATTGCCGAGGGCAAGGCGCTGCGGAAGCTGGTCAAGCAGTACGGCACGATTTTCCAGACCGGCACTCACAGCCGGAGCCACGCTTGGATACGTCACGCCTGCGAGTTGGTTCGCAACGGCTACTTGGGGAAGATTCACACGATTGAAGTGTCGGTCGTCTCCGGCCGCGAGTATCCGACAATCGCGTCGTGCGACCCGCCGGAAGGGTTCGACTACGATCGCTGGACCGGTCCTGCACCTTACATTCCGTTCGACACCAAGCGTTGCGAATGGTTGGCGATGTACATGATTTCGCACTACTGTGCGGGTTTCATAACGAACTGGGGCGTTCATTACCTCGACATTGCCCAGTGGGGGTGTCCCGAGATTACAACCAAGCCGTTCACGATCGAAGGGAAAGGCGAGTTCCCCACCTCGGGCATGACCGACACTTGCTGCCATTGGGACACCACGCTAAGGTACAAGTCGGGCTTGAAGGTCCATTTCACCGACCATTCCAAGCAGCCGAACGGTTGTCGATTTATCGGCGACGAGGGTTGGGTCAAAGTAAATTGGAGCAAGCCCGGGTTCTACGCCTCGAACCCGGCGCTTCGAGACGTGCAGTTCAAGCCGGACGATTTGCGTCTGCACACCAGCCCGGCAGGAAGCTATTTCGGCCACACACTCGATCTGTTCAACAGCATACGAACTCGGCAAGAGCCCGTCGCGCCGTTCGAGCAGGGCCACCGTGCCACCACGATCGGCAACGTGTCCGACATCACCGTGCGACTGGACCGAAAGCTCCATTGGGACTGGGAAACCGAAACCTTCGACGACGACCAGGCCAACGCGATGATGTCCCGGCCGATGCGCGAGCCATATACCATTTGATCGAGCATGAAGGAATAACCACAAGATGAAACACACGACAATATCAACCGTTGCGATTTGCCTCTTGGCTTCGTCGACCGTTTTGGCCGACGCCCCGGTTGATCTCAAAAAATACGAGTACGGCGGCGACCAGGCGAGCTTGCTGGCCGTCGAGCGTCAGGCCGAGGACTCGATGGTCGACAAAGCGAAACAAAGCCGGATGGCCGCGAAGCTGCTGGACGTGATGACAGACAAAGAAGCCACGCTGGCCGCAAAACAACACGCCGGCATCATGCTGAGGATATGTGGAACCGAGGCCGAAGTGCCCGCGCTGGCAAACATGCTGGGCGGTGGAAAGCTGGGCGAGTTCGCACGCCAAGCGATCGAGCGCATCCCCGCCAAGGCGGCGGGAAAGGCGCTGCGCGATTCGCTTGGAAAGCTAAAAGGCCCGGCCCTGGTCGCGGTTATCAACTCGACGGCCAATCGTCATGACCGCCAGGCGGTCGGCGCCCTGATCGGATTGACGGGCTCGGGTGATGCGAGTGTCGCGGCGGCTGCCGCCCATGCCCTGGGGCGTATTGGCGGCACGGAAGCGGCCGCGTGCCTCAAGCGGCTGGCTGCAAACGGAAAAAACGCCGAGTTAGCCCAGGCGTATCTATCTTGCGGAATCATTGCGATGGATTTCGGCGACAAGACGGCCGCCGCCGGCATCTTCGACACCCTGGCCGACGCAAAATATCCCGCGTCCGTCCGCCGTGGCGCCCTGCCCGGGCAACTTCTCTTGGCTGACGATCCCGGGGTGCTACTGGGTAAATGGCTCGACGGCGACGATCCCGAGGCCTATCGTGTCGCGGCAGACAACATCTCAAAGCAGGCCAACGATTGGCTGTTGGCGTGCTGTAAGGGCAAGCCGGTCGACAAGGCGATTCTGTTTGCCGAGATACTCGCCTCGCGAGGCGAGAAGGCCGCCCTGCCCATCCTCACTGAAGCCGCCAAGGCAAAAGACAATCAAGTACTACGCGTGCGTGGAATCGCGGCGATGGCCAAAGTGGGTAACCGTGATTCCGTCTCGCTTCTGATCGACGCATTGGACGAGGAAGCGCCGATTTTGCGTGCCGCCGTGAAAGTTCTGTCTACCATGCCCTCGAATTTGATCGACAAAGCCGGGCTGGAGGTCTACAAGAAGTCCGACGGCCGACAGCGAGCCACGCTCGGCGACGTGCTGGTTGCTCGGCGAATGACCGCGGCCGTTGGGCTTCTGCTTGAACTGGCGAAAATCGAGAACGACGCCGATCTGCGTGCCGACGTCTCTTTCGCGTTGGTTACCCTGGGCGACGAGAAGACGCTGCCGAAGCTCGTCGATATCATTCTTGCCGTGAAGGATCGAAAACATTGCGACAAGATGGAGACCACCTACCTGGAAATCGCGAAAAAACACGAGAATACCGTCGAACCGATCCTCGCCGCCATGAAGGACGACGCCGGCACGGCCAGGTTACTGTCGGTTCTTGGGCGTGTCGGCGGGAAGACGGCCCTCAAGAAGATCGAAGAAGCCGTGGCAAGCGAGAACCAGCAGTTGAAAGCTGCCGGCATTCGTGCAATCTGCAACTGGCCCGACGCCTCCGTTGCCGATCAGCTTGCAAAACTGGCCAAGGAAGACAAAGATAAGGGCGTCCGCATAAGTGCGCTCCGCGCGTATATCCGCGTGGTGAGTCTGAAAAGTGATCGTCCCACGGAAAAATCGCTCGATATGCTCCAAAAAGCATTCGAGGTCGCCGAGCGGCCGGAAGAGATGATTCTGGTCACCGATCGTGTCAGCACCGTTCGCGACATGAAAACACTCAGGTGGTTGGTCGCGCTGCTGGACAACGAGGTCGTCGCGCAAGAGGCGTGCCGTTCGATCGTCGACCTGGCGCACCATCGATACCTTAGAAACCCCAACCGCGACGAGTTTGCCAAGGCGCTCAAGAAGGTGATCGAGATCAGTAAGGATACATCGACGGTCGAGCGTGCAAAGGGCTACCTCGAAGGGGTGTAATCGCGGTAGGGAATCGTCAGAGTTCCATTGACACGACCCGACCAACGAGAATCGATCATGTCACAAGTTACACGACGCAGCTTTCTCGCGCGTACCGCGGCGGCGGGAGCCGTTGCCGGGCTTTCCGGTTTCGGCGGTTCTCATGTCAACGCGGTCGCTCAGGAAAACCCGAAGGCCGTGCCGAGTTGCCGGCCGATCGTGCTTCATGACGACGGCCGTTTCGAGTACGGTCAACTCCTGGCCGGCAAAATCTCCGGCGGCAAGCTGCACGGCATCGAGTTGAGCCGCGGTGCCGACGGCAAGCCGGTTACTCGTCCCGGCTGTCTGAATGTCGAGCACTATTATTGCACGTCCCAGGCCGGAGGCCGCTTTGTGCCGCGCAGGAAGGCGCCGCTGAGTATCAAGCGGCTGGACGACACCGCGATGCGCGTAGAGATCGGGCCGTATGAGGAGTGGCGAGTACGCGCGACTGTCACCTATCGGCTCCTTCCCGAGTGCGTGATCGAGGCGGAGTACTTGTTCGCCTTCGACGCCGACTTCCGTGATTTCAACACGCTCATCAGCAACTACTTTTATAATGCCTGGCCGCCTTATCTACGGCTGGCCGGACAGTGGGCCAAGGGCCGACTGCATCACCCGATGGCACACCAAAGCTGGTGCCGCAGCGCCGCCGACCGCCAGCGAATAATACGGGCCATTCCGTCTTACTTTCAGGGGTACCCCCCGGCGGACTATGACCGGCTCAAATCGGTGGACGAGACGCCGTACTCCGAGCCGGTGATCGTTACGTTTATCGGCACCAGCGGCTATGCGGTAATCAATTGGATGGAACGCGAGAACTGCCCCGCAATCTCGGGCAACCGGCGGTGGGGCGCACACGATTTCTCGCTGATCGGCCGAGACGTGAAACGCGGCGAATCGGTGCGATGCCGCGCGTGGCTGGCTTACCGTAAGCTAGACCGCAATAGCCTCGATGATGTGTTGAAGTGGAAGGGCGGGGCGTGGGAAAAGGAAAAGGGGTAAGACTGAACGTTGGGAATCATCATTCGAAAGTTTAGTTGACACATTTAGCCAAAGGAATATCAACCATGTCAAAGCTGACACGACGAACGTTTTTTGCGAAAAGCGCGGCTGCTGGCGCCGTTGCCGGCCTTTCCGATTTCGGCGGCTATCATGTCCAGGCGGCCGAGCCGCTTGTCAAAGGAATGCCCAACACGGAGAAGCTCGGCTGGCGCGTGGGGTTCTCGGCCTACTCGTTCCGTAGCGTCACGGTGTTTGAAACGCTCGATAAGATTGCGGCCACGGGCTTGCACCACACCGAGCTGTTCGCCTGGCAGAAACTCAGCCCGACTAACCCCGACGCAAAGCCCGGGCCCGGGCTGTCGAAGACCCTCAGAAAGGATCTCAAGAAAAAAGCGTCGGATTGCGGTGTCAACTTGATCGGGTGCTATACCAATCTGGGCAGCCCGGATGCGGCAAAGGCGTTCTTCGAATTCGCCGCCGACATGGGCTTCGAGGTAATCGTGGGCGAGCCGCCGGAGGGTGTGCTCGATACGATTGAAAAGCTGACCAAGGAATACAAAATCGACCTGGCCCTGCACAATCACCCAAAACCATCGCACTACTGGAATCCGGAAACGGGGTTGGCCGCGCTTAAGGGTCGCTCCGCCGGGATGGGGTTCTGTTGCGACACAGGCCATTGGTGCCGCTGCGGACTGGACCCGGTCGAAATGCTCAAAAAGATTGAGAAAGCTGCGCCGCGGGTGAAGACGTTCCACCTGAAAGACCTCGACCAGTTCGGCGTTCGCGGCGCGAAGGACGTGATCTGGGGACAAGGCAAAGGCCGCATCGCCGACATCCTGGCCGAAGTCAAAACACTGGGCATCAAGCCCCCGTATTTCGGTATAGAATGGGAACGCAACCCCAATGAGCCGCTCCAGACGCACGCCGCATCGGCTGCATTCTTCGAGGAAGTCGCCGGCAAGCTGATCGCGTTGTAGATCGTCGGGCGGTCAAGGCCGCCCCGTGTGGTTGCGAAAACAAGAGAGTCGAAATAAGTCTGGAAGGACTGGTGGAATGACGAGAATACCGACTTCGGCCGTGATTGGCGTCCTTGGCACGATCATGATTGCCGTTTCGGCAATGGGTGCGGATTCTGAAAAGCCTCGTGTCCTGCGTGTCGGAGCGCACGCACAAGACATTACGCCCACGCATCTGCCATGTTTTGTCAGCGGCGGATACTTCAACGCCAAGGCCGACAAGGTCTATCGCCAACGGCATCCTGCTTGCCGATATCCGCGATTCGAACCTCGGTCGCGTTGGCCACGCGGGGCACCATGCGCTGCCCCGCGCGTCCCGGTCAGAGGCAAATCGGGCGTTCGGCTCAACCTGGACGTGGCTTACCACGCCGAGCAAACACATCTGCCCATCATTAGGCTACGGCGTGCCGCGTAGCACGTTCCTGCTGGGACACTCGCGATAGCCCTGCGCGCCGATAGTCAGCACAACTGTTTTGTGTTCTCATTTGCCAAAGAACCGCTCGTCTCCCGGCACTCGAATGCCAGGCCGACAATTGATTATATCGCTCTTCTTGGCGGTGCATACCTTCATATCGCATGGGAGGTGAGATCCGCTGGGCCAGCACACTACCGCCCAATGCCGACAGCGATCATGTCCATTGTCAGCGTGCGGTCCGACTGCCCCACGCCATGCACAGTGACCTTCGAGGCTGCCGGCGGACGCTTCGGGTCGTAGTACTCCGGGCGCAGCTTGTTGAGCATCTTGCTCGCATCGTCGTCGGAAACGTAATATGTGGCCTTGGCCAGGTGTTGCAGATCGCTTCCGGTTTTGGAGAGAATGTGCTTCAACTGGTCGAACACATCGCGGACCTGGGCCTCCCCGTTGCCCGGGGCGCGGGCGGACAGGCCGGAAATGTAAACCTGCCGTTCGGTGCGGACCAGCGCCACGCGGCTGAAGGTAGGTGAGGGCTTCACCTCGGGCGGGTTGTAGTATTCGACGGTCCCGGCCGTTTTGCCCGTCAGCGGCAAGTGCGCAACAAGTTCGATCTCGACCGGCGCCGACGCGATCCATTCCACGAAGACCACCGGCGGAGCGAGTTGACCCGGGAAGAGCTTCTTCACCTCGGCGAGTGCCTCGTCGGCCGCCGTGGCCGGTGTCAGGAACACCTTCACCTGCACCACCTGCGCCGGCGAGAGCTTCAATTGCCCGAGCCTCTTCAACAGGGTGGACAGCGACTTGGTGACGGCCGACATGGCCAGTCCGCCATTTTCCGGCTGACCGGACAGATACACCACGCCGCCCCGTGGCATGACCGCGGCATCGGCGCAGTCCTTGTCGCCGGCGACGGACTGGACGCGCTGGAGGGCCACGGCTTGGCCTTTCGCGGCGGCCACCGCGACCGCATCGACGGCCACCATCGCCTTGCGATGCGCAAGCGGCGTCAGGACCACCGTGATCGCCGGGCGGACGGCAGGATCCAAACGCTTGCTCAACAGTTCGCGCACGCGGCCGGCCGTCTGGTGCGAGAGGGCGCAAACGTTCAGCCGGACCAGTTTGCCAAGGCCCGATCCAGCAGCGTCCAGCACCGCCTCCAGATTGGTCAGAACTTGCTCGATCTGCTTGTCGGCCGAACCCTCGCCCACAAGTTTCCCCTTACGATCCAGCGGCAAGAGCTGGCGCGTGTACACCAGCGGGAGCCCCTTGACAACCACGGCCCGCGACATGCCTGCCGGGGCATCGAGGGGTAAGTAACGGACCGATGGTTCGCCCGTCTCCTTGACGGTCGTGGCCTTCGCGGGGGTGGCCTTCTCAGGCGCGGCTTTGACGGCCGGGCAAACGGCCAAGAGCCCGGCCAACATGGCCACCGTGAGAGATTGGGATGTCATAAGTGTGCTCCTTAGACCTTATCGGGCAGTTCGTAGCCCTTGCGTTTCGGGCAATCGAGATACTTGTTTGCTTCATCGTCTCCGGGGAAGACCTCTTTCTCCGGATCCCATTTGAGCGGACGTCCAAGCCAGCGGGCGATGTTGCCCAGATGGCACAAGGTGGCCACGCGATGCGCGTTCTCCACATTCATGATCGGTTCTTTGCGCAGTTGCACGCACTTGAAGAAGTTGCTCATGTGGTTGTCGCACCTGTAGACGCGGATCGCGTCGGCCGGAAGCGGATCTTCGTCGAGGCCCTTCGGATCGCACTCGTACCCCTCGCGAAAGATGGTGATCTTGCCCTTGTCTCCAATAAAGGTCCCTCCGCCGCCCAACCGGCTGTCGGTTCCGCTGAGTCTGAGCACCACATCGTTGGCATACTTATAGTTGATGATCGGCCTGCTGGAGATGGTATCGCCCCGATCGCGACTTTCCGGGTTGTCGTAGACCACCTTTTGGAGTTTCTCGGCCGGCTCCGTCCAAACCTCGACCGGACCGCTCTTGTCCATGCCCAGAGCCCACTGGACCATGCTCAGTCCGTGGCAACCCCAATTGGCCAGCTCACCTCCCGAATAGGGCCTGAACGACATCCAGCCCGGGCCGACGGCGAACTTTTCCGCCGGCTGTGCCGGGTATTTCTCCCGACGATAAGGTATGCGCGACAGGTAGAGGTCCGTGTGGTAGGGCACGACTTCGTTCGGCCCGCACCACCGGTCCCAGTCCAGTCCCTCGGGGATCGGCCGGGCGGGAAAATCGCATTCGTAGGGGCTGGGATAGTTGTAACCGATGACCGTATGCACCTTGCCGATGCGCCCGTTGAGGATCAGTTCCACGGCCTTGCGCGTCATCGGGTGGGATCGCTGCTGTTCGCCGGTTTGGAACACGCGATCGTACTTGCGGACCGCGTCGGCCATTACGCGTCCCTCGCGTATCGTGTGCCCCAGCGGCTGTTCGCCGTAGATGTCCTTGCCGGCCTGGCAGGCATGAATGCAGGGCAGATAATGCCAATGCTCCGGGGTGGCGTAGATGATAACGTCCACGTCCTTGCGATCCAGCAGTTCGCGGTAATCCTGATAGGCCGTGCATTTGTGCTTGGCCGCCCACTGGTCCGCCCGTCTCTCGTTGACATCGGCCACGCCGACGATGCGTATGTCCTTGGGTGGTTTCTTCTGGCCACCTTTTCCGATGAGCAATTGCCCGCTGCTCCGCCCACCGCCGATGATCCCAACGCCGATCTGGTCGGTTGGCCCCGGAGTCTGATCGTTTTTATCCGAAGTCACGTTCGCGTTACTTGTCCTCGAAGTCGGAGCTT
>JAUWJC010000117.1 GCA_030607895.1 Pirellulales bacterium | reverse complement strand
TGAGAGTTGAGAGTTGAGAGTTGAGAGTTGAGAGTTGAGAGTTGTGAGTTGAGAGTTGAGAGTTGAGAGTTGAGAGTGCGAAGCCGCAAGCGGCTTTTCGCTTTGGTCAGGCCATGGATGATTACCCTCTTTGTAGGTGAGACGAAATGGACAGCATCTTACGAACGTCGTTGCACAACTTCGAGTCGGCGGCCGAGAGGCTTGGGCTGGATGAATCGGTTCGTCGGAGGGTTCTGGGCCCCAAGGAAAAAGTCGAAGTGGCCATCAATCCGGTCCTGCCGAACGGCGAGACGGCCAACGTTAAGGTCTTTGTCGGGCGGCACAACGACGCGATTGGCCCGGCCAAGGGCGGCATCCGAATGACACCCGACGTAACCCTGGACGACATAACCGGGCTGGCCATGGAAATGACCTGGAAGACGTCGCTTATCGGGGTGCCTTTTGGCGGTGGGAAGTCGGGTATCCGGTTCGACCCGGCCTCGATATCCGCCGATGCCAAGGAGATCATCATCCGCTCGTTCACCCGCGGCGTTAGGCGTCACATCGGGCCGGAACTCTACATACCCGCTCCAGACATGGGCACCACCGAAGCCGACATGGCCCATATCCGCGACTGCATCTCCTATTCCGAGGGCACGTCGATAACCAACGGCTGCTTCGTGACCGGCAAGCCGGTTGTTCTCGGCGGAATTGTCGGCCGGCGCGAGGCTACCGGCAAGGGTGTGGTCTACGCGGTGCTGGCAATGTGCGAGAAGCTGGGGCTGGATATCGGCAGCACGCGGGTCGTCGTGCAGGGGTTTGGCAACGTGGGTTCGGTTGCGGCCGCCGAGATTGCAAGACACGGTGCAAAGGTGGTCGGCGTGGCCGATCTGTCGGGCGGCGTGGCCAATGCCGACGGCATGGATATCGACGCGCTTCACGAGCACTGTAGCCAGAGCGGCACCGTGGCGGGCTTCGCCGGGGCAACCGAGATCGACAAGGACGAGGTTTTCGGCCTCGATTGCGACATTTTGATCCCGGCCGCGGCCGGGTCGCAGATTACGGAGGAAAACGCCGACTCGATCCGTGCCAAAATAGTGGCCGAAGGAGCCAATGCCCCAACCACCCCGCAGGCCGACGAGATACTCAACCGGCGTGGCGTCCTCGTTATTCCCGACATTCTCTGCAACGCCGGCGGTGTGTTTGTTTCCTATCTGGAGTACACCCAGGAGACGCAGCGCGAGCAGATGACTCTCGCCGAGGTCGAGCAGCGTCTGGCCGACCGGATGAGGCAGCGCTTCGGCGAGGTCCACGAGTCCGCTCGGCGGGAAGGCCTCTCGATGCGCGACGCCGCAATGAACATGGCGGTGCGCGGAGTTGTCGAAGCAGTCACCGCCCGAGGGTTTCGGCCGTAACAGCTCTTCAGACTATGCCTTGCGCCAGCATTGCGGGTGTGTGACGAAGTTATCAGTTGTCAGTTGTCAGAGCTTGGAAACAACGGCTCTAGCAAGTCTTCAGACGGACTACTGATAACTGACTACTGATAACTGACTACTGATAGCTTTCAGACGATGCCTTGCGCCAGCATTGCGTCGGCCACTTTGACGAACCCGGCAATGTTGGCGCCTTGGACGTAGTTGACAAACGAGCCGTTCCGGCCGTACTTGACGCAGTTCTCGTGGATCGAGTGCATAATTTCGCGGAGCCGCCGGTCGACTTCCTCGCGTGGCCAATGCAGGAACCCGCGGTTCTGGGCCATCTCCAGCCCGGAAACGGCCACGCCACCCGCATTGGCGGCCTTGCCCGGCCCGTAAAGTATCTTCGCCCCAAGGAACAGATCGACGCCGTCCGGCACGGTAGGCATGTTGGCGCCTTCGGAAACGCACATGCAGCCGTTTTCCAGTAGGGTTCTGGCATCTCGGGCGTCGATTTCGTTTTGGGTCGCGCTGGGGAATGCCAGATCGCACTTGACGTCCCAGGGTCGCTCGTTCGGATGGAACTTGGCGCTTTTGAACTGTTGGGCATACTCCTGGATGCGGCCTCGGCGAATGTTCTTCAGCTCCATCACCCAGGCCAGTTTCTCTTCATCGATGCCGTCGTTGTCTACAATGGTTCCGCCGGAGTCGGACAGGGATACTACCTTCGCACCCAGTTCGAGCAGTTTCTCGGTCGTATACTGGGCCACGTTCCCGGAACCGGAGACGGCGGCGATTTTTCCCTCGACGCTCTCGCCGCGGGTGGCCAACATTTCCTGGGCGAAATAGACGGCACCGTATCCGGTGGCCTCGGGACGAATAAGCGACCCGCCGAATGCCATGCCTTTGCCTGTCAACACACCGGAGAAGCGGTTGGCCAGTTTTTTGTATTGGCCGAACAAGTAGCCGATCTCGCGGCGGCCCACGCCCATATCGCCGGCCGGAACGTCGGTATCCGGCCCGATGTGGCGAAACAATTCGGCCATGAACGCCTGGCAGCATCGCATCACCTCGCCATCGCTCTTGCCCTTGGGCTCGAAGTCGGAACCGCCCTTGCCTCCGCCCATCGAGAGCGTGGTCAGGCTGTTCTTGAAGACCTGCTCGAAGGCGAGAAACTTGAGAACACCCAAATTCACCGTGGGATGAAACCGCAGACCTCCCTTGTAAGGGCCGATCGCGCTGTTCATCTCGACGCGGATCCCCCGGTTGACCTGTACCTCGCCCTGGTCGTCCACCCAGGGCACACGGAACATCACCACCCGTTCCGGCTCGACCATCCGCTGGAGGATTTTCTCCTTGCGGTATGTGGGCGTTGCTTGAACCACGGGCATGACCGACTCGACCACTTCCCAGACCGCCTGGTGGAATTCGAGCTGGCCGGGATTCTTTGCCACGACCTGTTCCATGAACGCACGAACGTCGCTCGAACCGCCCTGGCTTGTTCCCCCGCCGCAAGTGTCCCCCGATATCGCCTTGGACATTCTTTCATTCTCCGTGGACCGTGACTGCACTCCACTTACTTACCCAAACCTCGTTCCCAAGCTCCAGCTTGGGAACCAGTTGTGTGAACCTTGTATTCTATCACCATGCATAGCCCAACAAACCCCTTCTTATTCTAATACATAACATTAGCTGTTCTAATGCCGCGGCGAGTGATATTCGCTGTGCCAGCGACTTCGGGGATTGCGCGAAGGGTCTATGTGCCGATCGGCCGATTACGTTATGATATTCTCGCGGTTTGTCAAACAAAGAAGTGCGAAGTGTCCGGGAAGGGGAAAACATGGTCTGGGTCAGCGAGCGGGCCAATCGCGCTATTGCTTCGACCGGCATGTGCGATTATCGTAATGTGTCGTTCACTTCCACAAGAAAGAGCCACCGATGATGATTGGCCGCTTGCGGCTTCGCGCGCTAGCGTACTGATATTGCGAAGCCGCAAGCGGCTTTTCGTCCGCCAGGGAGAGCGAGGAAACCGACGATGCCTGAAATCGTGGAGAATACCGAGCTTTGTCCGGACATTTGGCAGATTGTGGTCGAGGCGCCAGACGTGGCTGCCAAGGCACTTCCCGGACACTTCGTTATCGTCATGGCGGACCAACAAGGGGAACGAATACCGCTGACCGTTGCGGATTATGACCCTTCGGCCGGAACGCTCACCTTGGTGCTGGCCGTTGTCGGCACGTCGTCGACCAAGCTGTCGAAGCTGGAGGCCGGACAGCAACTTTACGCCCTACTGGGGCCGCTGGGGCATCCGTCTGAAATCGCGCGGCACGGCACCGTGGTTATGGTCGCCGGCGGCGTGGGAACCGCGCCCATCTATCCAATCGCCAAGGCGATGAAGGCGGCGGGTAATCGGGTCGTCTCCATTCAAGGCGCCCGAACGGCCGAGTTGCTTTTCTGGGAAGAGAAGCTCCGCGCCGTCAGCGACCAGTACATCGTCACCACCGACGACGGCTCGCGCGGCCGCAAGGGCCTGGTGACCGAACCGCTTCGAGAACTGCTTGAAGACGACCGCCAAGGGGCGATCGGTTGCGTGTACGCCATCGGCCCGCCCGTGATGATGAAATTCTGTGCCGAAACCACGCGGCCGTTCGACATCAAGACAATTGTCAGCCTGAACACGATCATGGGCGACGGGACCGGGATGTGCGGCGGCTGTCGCGTGAGAGTCGGCGACAAGACGCTGTTCACCTGCGTGGACGGTCCGGAGTTCGACGGCCATCTCGTCGATTGGGACGGTGTGCTAGCCCGGCAGCGCATCTACGTGGCCGAAGAGAAGTGCTCCATGGAGAGGTACGCAAGGGTGAGGGACGAGGGATGAGGGACGAAGAACGGGGGGTGAATCCGGCCGCTTGCGGCTTCGCAACGTCAACCGGGCCGACACGGCCCGGCTCTCTCAACTCTCAACTCTCAACTTTCAACTCTCAACTCGCAGCCAGTCCGTGCGAACATCATTAGGGAAAGCATGAACGAACCGAAGAAAAAGCCTATCCAGAAAACCCGTACCCCGATGCCGGAACAAGACCCGGCCACGCGCGGCAAGAGCTTCGACGAGGGGCCGCTGGGTTACTCACCCGAGCAAGCGCGGTTGGAGGCTGGCCGGTGTTTACAGTGCAAGAAGCCGCTGTGCGTGGCGGGCTGCCCGGTGAAGGTCGACATACCGGGCTTCCTGGAACTGGTCTGCCGGGGTGAGTTCGCCGCCGCCGCCCGGCTGATCAAGAAAACCAACGCCCTGCCCGCCATCTGCGGACGAGTTTGCCCGCAGGAAGACCAGTGCGAGGTCGAGTGCATCCTGGGTAAGAAATTCGAGCCGGTGGCGGTCGGTCGGCTGGAACGTTTCGTGGCCGACTACGAACGCGAAAACGACCTCATCGAACTGCCCGAAAAGATGCCGCCCAACGGCAAGAAGGTTGCCGTGGTCGGCTCCGGGCCGGCCGGCCTGACGGTGGCCGGCGACCTGGTGCTGTTGGGCTACGAGGTGACGGTTTTCGAGGCCTTTCACAAGCCGGGCGGAGTGCTGATGTACGGCATTCCCGAGTTCCGTCTACCCAAGGAAATCGTCGAGGCGGAAGTCGACTATCTGGTCCGCTTGGGCGCGAAGCTGAAGCTGAACACGGTCGTCGGCAAGTCGGTTACCATCGACGAACTGCTCGATGAGGCCGGCTATGGCGCAGTGTTTATCGGCGTGGGGGCCGGGTTGCCGGTTTTCATGGGACTGCCGGGCGAAGACCTCGGGGGCGTCTATTCGGCCAGCGAGTATCTCACCCGAAGCAACCTGATGAAAGCATATCTCTTCCCGGAATACGACACGCCGCTTGTGCGCGGCCGGCACGTCTCCGTAATCGGCGGGGGCAACGTGGCCATGGACTCCGCCCGAACCGCACTGCGGCTGGCGGCCGAATCGGTCACCATCGTCTACCGCCGAAGTCGCCAAGAACTGCCCGCCCGGGACGAGGAAATCGAACACGCCGAACAGGAAGGCGTCGTCTTCAGAATGCTCACCGCTCCCGTGGCCTTCGAGGGCGACCAACAGGGCATGGTCCGGCAAATGAAGTGCCTGAAGATGGAACTCGGCGAGCCGGACGATTCCGGCCGACGACGCCCGATTCCCGTCGAAGGCTCCGAATTCGACATCGACACCGACCTGGTCATCCTGGCGGTCGGGTCCGGTGCGAATCCCCTATTGACAAAAGGCACGCCGGGACTGGGACTGAACTCGCGAGGCTATATCAATACGCACGAACACGGCCGAACCGACAAGCCGGGTGTCTGGGCCGGCGGCGATATCGTCACCGGCTCCGCCACCGTGATCCAGGCCATGGGCGCCGGCAAAGAAGCGGCAGAGGATATCCATCGATATCTCTCGACGTGAAGATCGGCGAATCCCTTTCGCGTTCTCAAAGCGAAAACTCGGCTCTTCCGTTTTTGGGTGCAAGGGCGAGCCGCTGGGTTTATCCAGGCACCCCACTGGCGCGGGGATGAACCCCGCGACTCGGCGGTTACCGCACCCCACTTGAGGCCCCGAAAAAGGGACCAGGTTTAATTTGCCGGAACGGCTTCGCACAAATTAAACCTGGTCCCTTTTTCGGCTTTCTAGTCAATTCCACCCGCCCGTGTGCCGAAAAAGAAGACCGGATGGGCTTGACTCTGTACACCCGTATATTGTACGATTGTATAGAAGGGGTTATTCTTCCCACCAACATGCCATGACTGAAAGGGGAAATCGCGATGGAATTGCTGGAACAACTTACTAAACGTCAAAAGGATGTCTACGAGTTCGTGCGCGACAAAATCCAGAACCGGGGCTACGGACCAACCGTCCGCGAGATCGCCAGCCAGTTCGGTATCAGTTCGCCAAACGGCGTGATGTGCCACCTCAAGGCCCTGGAGAAGAAAGGGCTGATCATTCGCGAGCCGAACATGTCTCGGGCGATTCAATTGGTTGCCGAGCCGGCTTACCTGCGTGGACTGCCGCTGGCAGGCCGAATTGCCGCCGGCGTGTTGCACGAGGCCGTCGAACAGGACGAGCGGATAGATTTCGGCAAGATATTCGACCGCACCAAGAACCTCTTCGTCCTGGAAGTCAACGGCGACTCGATGATCGACGATCAAATCGCCGACGGCGACTACGTGGTCATCCGCAAGCAGCGGACCGCCCGAAAAGGCCAGATCGTCGTCGCCCTGACCAACGAGAACGAAGCCACGCTAAAGCGCTGGTTTCCAGAGAAGAGGCGTATTCGCCTGGAGCCGGCCAACTCCTCGATGAAACCCATCTACGTCAAAAACGCCAAAATCCTCGGCGTAGTCGTCGGCGTGGTGCGCAAGGTGGCTTGAAACGGCACGGGTTGCGACCACAGAATCGCCACGAGGACAATCGCCCATGAGCCGGCAAGTACAATTTCAGACCGACTGGAACGCTGAGCAGACCGAATCGCTGACACTTGATTACGAGAACGAGCAAATCGGCCAGTCACGAATAATCCATGCCGATTGCTTCGAGTGGTTGAGCCGCATCTGGGAACGAAGTCTGCATGCCATCGTAACCGATCCATACGGCGTGAAGGGCCAAGTGCAAGCGTCCGCAGGCCACCCTATACACCAAACTGGCTATAACGTGTGCCATTAGAGGTGCTCAGCGTTTTTTTCCTTGGAAGCTCCTTCACCCGTGTTCCGAGGAGTTTTCAAGGAAAAAAACGTGGTGCAATGGATGTCGATATTTACCATTCGGGGTGGCCCGCGGACGCTTGCACTTGGCCGCTTACGTCAAAAAACACCCCCCCTCGACTTGTAGGGTTGGTGTTGAAGAAAAGGCTAACACAATTTGCGACGCCCTAACAAGTGGATGAACCCGTCGCGGCTCGCCCTCGCGCGCTTCAACGCCGATTACTTCGGTAACGCTGCACGGCGTCCAACCGTTGTTTCCGTTGGATCGCCGCGCGGGTTATCCTAAACGTTGGGCAAGAGTGAATCCCATGAGTGGATGTCATTGCTGTTCGAGCATCGTGAGCCTGAGCAAATTTAGCGTGTGTTTGGCGCAGTAGATTTTCAGCATGGCTGGATGGCCGGCGAAGGGGACCTGTTTGAGTTTCACTCCGTCGGCCGTTGCCAGGGCGAAGAAGACGGGCTTTGGCTCGGTGTTTGACTCGGTGTTTGACTCGGTGTTTGACTCGGTGGCCGAGGGGTCGTATTCGGGAAAGCGGCTGACGGCCAGGCCGAAGTCGGCCCCGAAGCGGCGACGGCAGCCGGCGGCCATTGCGGCGGCGGCCTGGCTGCTGACGGCCGAGTGCCGGGCAATCAGGTCGGCCGGCACGTCCAGCGACCGCTCGAGCGCTTCGTCGCCGAGGGCGATCACGCCGCCCAGGTAGTATCCTTCCGCCCCGTCGACGCCACCGAGCCAATCGGCCACCATGCCACCGGTGCCGCCCTCGGCGGTAGCCAGCGTTTTGTTCTGTTGGCGCAACAGCCGCACGACAACGGTTTCAAGCTCGTCGTCGTCTTCGCCGAAGACCAGGTTACCCAGACACTTGCGGATGGTGGCCACGGTGGGTTCCATGGCCCCGTGGCATTGTTCTTCAGTGGCCCCTTCGGCGGTAATACGCAGGATGATTGTGTGTTTGCTGGCATTGATACCCACCAGCGGTTTTCGTCCGCGGCGGACGATGTCGGGCAGCATGGCCTCGACCTGGCTTTCGCCCCGCCCGAAGCATTTTATTTTTCTGTGCCTGATGACCCCCTGCCCTCCGCCGGCCTTGCGGATTGCCCCGGCCACGGTTCCGTACCACATTTCCTTCATTTCGGCGGGCACGCCGGGCAGTGTGAACACGCGACACGGCTCGGCCCCTTTGCGCGGCACGTCCATGGCCACGCCGGGTGCGGTTCCGTTGGGGTTGGGGATTACCCGGCTGCCGACGGGAAACATCGCCTGCTGCTCGTTCCGCTTGGGCATTTTGCGTTTGCGGCGGCGGTACATCCGGCAGATGTCTTCCAGAACTTTTCTGTCCAGCACGAGTTTCCGGCCGGTTGCCGCGGCCAGAGCCTCGCGAGTAAGGTCGTCGGCCGTGGGTCCCAGTCCGCCGGTCGAGACGACCACGTCGGCCCGAGCCACCGCCTGACGGAATACCACGACGTTGGCGTCCAGGTCGTCGCCTACCGTGGTGTGGTACAACACGCGAATACCCAATTCGCCGAAGCGTTGGCTGAGCCACTGGGTATTGGTATCGAGCAGTTGTCCGCTGGTTATCTCGTCGCCGATGGCGATAATTTCAGCGTGCATGATGTTATTCGCTTCCTTTATTTTTTCAGACATCAGTCGTTCGTAGTGACCGCATTCATGCGGTTCGGAGTTGCGTCGACCCGATGAATCGGGTCACTACGAGCGTATTCTGGCACTTGGCCGGCCGGTTGTCCAGAGACACCTCGGCCGGAAACGCGGCCCGAGGCTTTTCATGCGGTTGCCGGCGTGATATAGTCATGGCACTACAATACACTCCCAACACGAGGAACAATCATGGCCGGAATCTTCGATCGACGTGAATTCCTGCACCACTCGCTGGTGACGACCGCGGCGGTGGCTATCGGGAAATGCCATGCACGCACTTCGCAGGCAGAACCCAACGGCCCGAAAAGCAAGCCGGACATAATCGTGTATCGGGGCGGATATCCCGGCTGGCCGTGGGTGGCGCCGGCAAAGAATGACCGGCTGGTTTGCGTGTTTCGTGACGACGGCATTCATGGATTTTCACCAACCGGCCGCGCGATGTTCACTTCCAGCGACGATGTCGGGAAGAGTTGGACTCCGGCGCGGGCTATTGCGGACGAGAACGGCGTGGACGACCGCAACGTGGCGATTACCCAATTGCCCGACGGCACGCTGATGGTTTGCTACAACACCTACACCAAGGATCGCATTTCCCGGTCGATGGTTATCTGCTCCAAAGATGACGGTGCCACCTGGAGCCGGCGGGTGATGATTGCCGATCTGGACGCCCGAACCCGCGGTGCTCCGCTTGCCCTTTCGTCGGGCGATATCCTGGTACCCATCTATCATGCTCGCGGCAGGGACTCGATAGCCGCGCTTTCTTCGGACGGCGGCAAAACGTGGAAGGTCGTTTCCGTGCCCGACGTGGAGCAGTTCGGCTGCGATGAATGGACCGTGCTGGAGGTGTTGTAG
>JAUWJC010000279.1 GCA_030607895.1 Pirellulales bacterium | reverse complement strand
CTGAAGGAACAGATTCGACGGAAGCTCGCCCGTGTCGACGCCCTCATGTCGACCTATCAACCCGACTCGGAAATCTCTCGGTTCAACCGGTGGGATAGCGACGAGTGGTTCGCGGTTTCCCCGGAAACAGCCGCCGTCATCCACGAAGCCGTGCGGATCGGGCACTTGACCGAGGGCGCCTTCGACATCACCGTCGGCCCCTTGGTCAACCTGTGGAACTTTGGGCCGGAGAAAGGTCCCCGCAACGATGTCCCGTCGCCCGAGCAAATCAACGCCGCCGGCAGCCGCGTTGGCTTTCATCACATCGAAGTGCGACTCTCGCCGCCGGGAGTGCGGAAGAAACTGACCGATCTGGGCATCGACCTGTCGGGCGTCGCCAAGGGCTTTGCCGTCGATCAGCTTGCCGAATACCTGGAAGGTTGTGGCGTCCGGAATTACCTGGTCGAGGTCGGCGGCGAACTTCGCGCCGGCGGACACAATGCTCGCGGCAACCCCTGGCAAATCGCTATTGAATCCCCGTTGGCAGGTGTAAGAACGATTCGGAGAATTGTCGCCCTGGAGGACACCGGCATGGCAACCTCCGGGGGTTATCGCAATTTCTTCGAGAAGGACGGCGCCCGCTATTCTCACATCATCGACCCCAGGTCGGCAGGGCCCGTTTCGCACGGCCTGGCGTCGGTTACCGTACTTGCGTCCTCCTGCATGAGTGCCGATGCCTTGGCGACCGGGCTGATGGTCCTGGGGCCCGATGCCGGCTACGAATTAGCGCTGCAACAGGACATTCAGGCGATTTTCGTCGTCAATTCCGTCGTCAATGGCAAGGTCGGCTTCGTGGAAAAGGCAACTCCAAACTTTCCGAAAGCGCCGCAACAGTAAGGGCCGAAAAAGGGACCAGGTTTAATTTGCCGCCTGCGGCCCGGAGGGTGCTTCGCACAAATTAAACCTGGTCCCTTTTTCGGCTCGGTAAGCTGCGAGGAGATCCCGTGATGGAAGTGTTTTTGGCAGCCGCCGTCGTTTTTGTAATCGCTTTCCTGGGCATGGCGATTAGTGCAATGCGGGGAAAACACTGCCTGGGATGCTCTTGCAAGGCCGCACGCCGGATCATGAAGGGGGGCGGGAAAACCACGTCAGATGCCGGTCGGTAGCCGGAATTGGTTATTTTTCCGCTTTTTCGCGAAACCAACGGGCCTCTCGACGGTTTAAGTGGATGGAGTCAGAAGTAATCCCCGTTCCCCCCCCACTTGTTTAAGGAGGCACAGAAGATGCGCAGGTTGTTACCCATCCTGGCGATCGCCGTGGCGGTCGTCGTTCTGCCCAGCTTGTTGCTGGCGGAAGACGCGAAGCGGCCGGGAAGTTCCGGCCCCGAGGCGCTGTTCAAGCGGCTCGATGTCAACCAAGATCGCCAATTGACAGCGGACGAAATCCCGCCCGCCGTCATGGAGCGAATCAAGCCCCTGCTCAAACGGGCGGACAAGAACGACGATAAGAAGGTCTCGTTCGAGGAATTCACTGAAGCGGTCAAGAACCGCCGAGGCGGACCACCGCACGCCGGAGGCCCCGGCCCGAGAATGCCGGACCCCAAGGTGTTGTTCATCCTAATGGACATCGACGAGGACAAGATGCTCAGCCCGGAGGAGTTCGGGCGCGGCATGAGGCGCTTGCAACACGCCCGAATGGCGGGGCACGGTCATCCGGGACATCATCCGAGGCATCGGCCGGGCCCACCCCAGGGACGCCACGGACCGCCGCACGCCGAGAAGATGAAGCGGATGGCCGAAGTCGGCCGCGAGATGTTCAAGCGAGCCGACAAAAACAAGGACGGCAAACTCAGCAAAGAAGAAGCACCCGGACGGCTGAAGGAGCACTTCAGCAAGATCGACGCCAACGCCGACGGGCAACTTGCCCCGGAGGAGATCAAACGGGCCATTCGAGCGAAGATGTCCGCCAAGATCAAGAAGCATCGTGAAGGCCACGGAAAGGCCCGGGCCGAGGGCGTCATCGAGCGGCTCAAAGCGGCCGACAAGAACAAGGACGGCAAGCTCAGCAAGGAGGAAGCCCCCGGACGGCTGAAGGAGCACTTCAGCAAGATCGACGCCAACGCCGACGGGCAGCTTACCGCGGACGAACTGAAAAAGGCCTGGGAGGCCAGAAAGGCCGCCAAGAAGAAGTAACTTCAGACACGGCCTCGCAAACACCCTCCGCACGCCCGGCAGGGTATCGGAACCCTGTCGGGCGTTTGACCGAAAAAGGGACCAGGTTTAATTTGTGCGAAGCACCCTTCGGGCCGTTCCGGCAAATTAAACCTGGTCCCTTTTTCGGCATGCCCGTCAGCGTAACAACCACTCGATGACCGTTTCCTCGGACGGGTTTTCTTTGACAACCAGGTTGCCCGGCTTTCCGGCGGCCTTGTAGGCGGCGGTCACAACGGGCGGCGGTGTGTCGCCTTCACCGGTCAGGCAGAGCGGGTGTGGGGCCGATAGGGCCAGGATGCCGGGCAGGTCGAGGTATTTAGCGCCGCCGGGCAGGAAGTCGGGGGCGTCGATGGCCGCGAGGTTGGCAAAGCGGAAGCCGGCCGTGTCGATCACGGCGCGGTTGACGAGCCCATCCGCCTGCGCCCGGGCCGCCGCCACCCAATGGCCAGCCCCGGCCAGGCCGACCAGGTCGATTTGCTCGGGGGCCGGGCACCAATCGCGTGCGAAGGAGATCACGCTGAGGATGTCGTGAACGCGCTTTGAGAAGAGCGGGTAGTTGTAACCGTATGTGTAGCAGGCCTTTCCCGCCCAGCGGTTCTTGTCGCCCAAGTTCATCGACGCCTTGGCCAGGGGTTTGCCATCGGCGGTGAACTCACCCTGCCCCAGCAGGTCAACGCCAACCACGGCCGTGCCGGCCGAAAGCAATTTTCCGATGGCCGGCTTGGGCGTACCGCTCGCGTCAAACAGGCCTTGCTTTCCCGTCTTGTCGATCCAGATGACGAGCCGTTTATTCCATTTCTTTGGCTCGAAGAGCACGGCGGGCAGTTCCTCCCCCTTGGCCTCGTACCGCAACAGTAGTTTTGATAGTTGCCAGCTTCCAGCATCCTGCTGCTTACGGCTGATGCACTTGACGGCACCCGGCGGCGGCACGCGGCGACCGATCATCACGTCGACCGCCCCGCCCACCACTTCACGATACTGCTTCAGCCCGGCCGGATCGCGCGGCAGCAAGGCAACCAGTTGACGTTGCGAGTCTTCGGTAATCCACTTCAGCAGCGACCGTTCGTAGTCCTTGCCGCCGGGTGGCTTCGGATGGTCGTCGTCCCAGACGCTCATCTCCGCCTTCGACAGCGGCAGGTAGTCCTTCTCGACGATCGGCTCCGCAAGACCCAGCTTCAGGTGCTTGTTGAGCCAATGGTACATCACCTGCCGGCTGACGGAGTTGTAATTGTGACCGAACTGAAGGAAGGCCCGGGCCATTACCAGGTCCTCGACCCCCAGCATTTTGTAGTGCTGTTTCAACTCGGGCAGGCCCTTGGTCATAATCTCCTGGGTCCAGTCTCGGGCGGCGGTCATTCCCAGCGGCCGGGGCGAGATCAAGGCCGCGATCTCGATGTTGCCGGTTCCCACTCGCAGATAAGGTGCGTTCTCGCACGTGCAGCCGCCCTGCATGGCGGTCGACACCATGACGGCCGGGAAAGCAACCGCCGGCCGGGTGTCGATTGCACACAAAATGAACGTCTGCGTGCCGCCGCCGCTGGCACCGGTTACGGCGATCCGCTTGGGGTCAACCTCGGGCAATTGGCTGAACCAATCGAGCGTGCGGATCGAGTTGTAGGTTTGCAGGCCCATCGGGTTTTGCAGTCGGGCTTCGGCCTGCGGGCTGCCGTAGCCCCAGTTCTCGGCCGTGTTCATATCCTCCCGAGGACTCGAGCCGTGGGGTAACTGCCGGCTGTCGGCATAACCGACCATGTCCCAATGGAAGACGGTGCAACCCATCCGGGCGAGTTGGACGCATCGGGCCTGGATCGGGTAACGGCCACCGACTTCGAACCGTTCGGCCCCGGCGGCGATCTCCTGCTTCACCTTCTCTTCGCCCGCATCGTAGAACCGCCCGTTGGCCCAATGGCCATGCGGACACAGCACACCCGGCCCGGCGCCTGTTCGCCCCTTGGGCCGATACAGGTTGCCGGTGACAAAATGGCCAGGAAAGCTCTCCAAGAAAACCTTCTCGACCGTGTAGTCGTCGCGGTCCACCTTGTCGTGGACGACCGCATTTGCCGGTGTCTTGGTGGGCATGGGCCATAACCCCATTGCCAGACGCAACTGACGCCGCAGCCGCCGGCATCGCTCGGTCCAAGCCTGGGGCGTTGAGCACGGCTTGAAGGGGAAGTACCCGTTCAAGTCCTTCAACTTGCCGAGCCGGCAATCGTTGGGTAGTCGACCGGCCGGCAACACACGCGGCGCTTCGGCCGCGGCGACCGTCGTTGATATCAACAAGGCCAAGGATAACACAAAGCAACAGTCAATCAAACATTGCGTGTTCGGCAGATAGTTCTTCATACTTCTTTACTCCTCTTGGATGACTCGACCCGGAGTTGTAGGGTGGGCATCGCCCACCGCGGATTACGCAGACGGGGTCTTTGGTGGGCAGTGCCCACCCTACATACTCTAACGTTGCGAAGCCGCAAGCGGCCGCACTCCGACTTCCAACTTGACCGTACTTATACTCTTCCCGGCAGTCGTCCGCAACGGTTCCGGCCAGGCGAGCCGTACATCAGTCCTCGGGGGTTGGCATTTTCCGGGAATTCCTGTACGATTTCCGCTGGCCCTGCGATTCGCCTTTCAAATGATTCCGGCCGGTAGAGGGTAGCAAGATGACGCGGAAGCAAACGGTCGTTTATACCGCCCGCACAATGCAGGAGGCCTACCTGCTGAAGGACGTACTGGCCGAGGCCGGCATCGAGGCGATAGTAACCAACGAAGTGTTGGAAGGCGGAGCGGGCGTGGACGTGGTGGGCTGGGTCACGCTGGCCCGGGTGGTGGTGGCCGAGGAAGACGCCGAAACCGCTCGCCGCATTGCACGCTATTTCGACGGCGCCAAGGACAGCCTGCCGGACGATTTGACGGACGATTTGACGGAGGAGGGCGCCGCGGAAGGGGACAGGTCCATGTTTTCGGCCAACGACGGACCAAAAAATGCATCCATTGGCCGAAAAATGGACCAGCCCCCAACTGGCCGTGAACGGTTAGAAAACCCGGAGGCCGCGTTTGCCGCCTGGCCGCAATGCCCCGAGTGTGACTCGCCCCGGCCGACGCGGTGTCCGATTTGCGGGACAATCGGCAGCGACTTTCCGCAGGCCGACCCACAGTTTGTCGGCACGCCGGACAGCGACGAGCCGGCGGAGCCGAAACCGCCCGGGCTGGTGTTGATGTGCCCAACGTGCGACGAGCCGTTCGTGCCCGAATTCCCCCGCCGCTGCGCGTGGTGCGATCACCAGTTCGACGACGGATTCGATGTCGACCAGTTCGACGATCAGCCGCCGGAAGAGATCGGCAGCCGGGTGCTGGCCGTGGTGTTTTTTCTGATGGTGCTGCTCTTGGCCGTTGCGGCGTACTTCGTGTCGCTGGTGTAGGGTTGTGGATAGTGGATAGTGGATAGTGGTCAGTGGTCAGGGGTCTGATCCCAAAACGTGACACCTTGCTAGTACGCGGAAACGCCTGTGTTTTGCGTGTTTTTTGACATGGCCGGTGTCCAAAGAGTGCTGCGTTCAGTTTGGTTTTTGCCACAAAGCGTGAAAACACTCCATATTCGTCGGGGAACTAACTGCGTGCGGAGCACGTTTTGGGATCAGGCCCGTGGTCAGTGGTCAGTAATCAGTTCTCGCTCGCGGGGATTCGCCGCACTCATCTGGAGGGCGTGAACCACTACCCACTACCCACTATTCACTATCCACTATCCACTATCCACTAGCCCCTATCCACTAGCCACT
>JAUWJC010000004.1 GCA_030607895.1 Pirellulales bacterium | reverse complement strand
TCTTTGGATTTTCTAAGAGGTGGTTATTTTGTTGGGTTTGATCCTTGGCTACATATTAGTATAATTAGGAGAATTACCGTAACTTACCAATTACCCGCAGGAGAATATTTTGGGGCAATGCCCGATCGCCATCCGGGCGCTCAAGCGCTTCGCCGTCGACCACGCGATCAAGTCGGGAATCTACGCGCCCAAGGGTCCCGTGGTGATGCCGGCGGCGGACGCCCAAAAGGTGGCGATTATCGGCTCCGGACCGGCCGGACTAATGGCCGGCTGGCACCTGGCTCGGCGCGGATACGACGTAACGGTGTTCGAGGCCTTGGATGTTCCCGGCGGTGCCATTGCCGCCTGCATTCCCGAGTATCGCCTGCCCCGCGACCTGCTCGCCGCCGACATCGAGAACATCAAGAGGGTGGGCGTGAAGATCGTTACCGGAACAAGGATTGGAACGGATATCTCCTTCGAGCAGCTTCGCCGCGACTACCGGGCCGTCTTCATCGCCATCGGGGCACACAAGTCGCGGAAGCTGTGTATCGAGGGTGAACATGCCGACGGCATCCTCGACTCCATGGCGTTTCTCAAGGACGTCAACCTGGGCCGGCCGGTCGACGTCGGGCGCCGAGTGGGGATCATCGGCGGGGGGAATTCCGCCGTTGACGCCGCCCGGGTTGCCGTGCGCCTGAGACAATGCGCTCACGCTTCCATCATCTACCGCCGCACCCGGGTGGAAATGCCGGCGTTCGAGGAGGAAATCGAGGCCGCGATTGAAGAGGGTATCGAACTGCTCCAACTCGTCGCCCCGGTCAAGGTGATCGCCCCTGGCGGAAAACTGACCGGCGCCCAGTGCCTTCGAATGAAACTCGGCAAGCCGGACTCCAGCGGCCGACGCAGGCCCGTGCCCATCGAAGGCTCCGAGTTTGCGATCGACCTGGACACGCTCATCGTGGCAATCAGCGAAGACCCCGATCTCTTCTTTCTCGGCCAACGGCACGGGATCGAGCTTTCGCGCTGGGGCACGCCAACCGTCTCGCCCGAGACCTTGGCGACTAACGTCGAGGGCGTTTTTGCCGGCGGCGACGTGGTGACCGGGCCCAATACGGTTATCGATGCCATGGCGTCCGGAAGGCTCGCCGCGGAAATGATCGACCAGTACCTTCAGGGAGAGACCCCGTCGCCGGAGTATGAACTCGTCAGGCCTTCGATGTACGTGCCTCCCGTTGAATTAACGGAAGAAGAAATAGAAACAGCGGCCAGACCCGTCATGCCTTGTCTGCCCGCCAGACAGAGAATAAACAGTTTCGCCGAGGTCGACCTGACTCTGACCGAAGAGGCGGCAATCGGGGAAGCCAGACGCTGTCTCCGTTGCGATCTGGAAACCGAACACGCCAAACAACAGTTGGAGCGGATCCACTTGGAGGAAGGCAGCAATGGCGGATAAGATCACACTCGCAATCGACGGCGTCCGGATTGCAGCCGAACCGGGCGCCACCGTGCTGGAAGCGGCTCTGGCCGCCGGGATCTACATTCCGCACCTCTGCTATCACCCCGACCTGGAGCCGGTTGGTGTCTGCCGGCTGTGCATGGTCGAAATCGAGGGTCGCGGCCTGACACTTTCCTGCCGGGCTCCGGTCGAGCAAGGACTTGTGGTAAGAACGGAGAGCCCCGAGATCGAGGCCGTCCGCCGCGTTGCCGTGGAATTGCTGATTGTGAACCATCATGCCGATTGCCTTTCTTGCACTGCCAACGATAAGTGCAAGTTACAGCAAATCGCCGCCTACGTGGGGATCGACCAGGAGCGGCTTAATCGGTTGCGGCGGCCGACGGCCGAATTGCCCATCGACACCTCGAACCCCTTCTTCGATCGCGATCCCAACAGGTGCGTGCTTTGCGGGATATGCGTTCGGACCTGCGAGCAACTCCAAGGCGTTAACGCCATCGACTTTGCCTTTCGAGGATACGACACCACCATCAGCACTTTCGGCAACAAGCCCCTCGTACAATCCCAGTGCGAATCGTGCGGCGAATGCGTCGTTCGCTGCCCGGTGGGCGCGTTGCGGCTCAAAACGTTCGAGCGGCCCTCGCGCGAAGTCAAAACAACCTGCCCGTACTGCGGCACCGGCTGCGGCATCTGGCTGGGCGTCCGGGGTAACCGGATCGTGAGCGCGCGGGGCGACGCCGACAACCCGATCAACCGGGGAGCGCTCTGCGTCAAGGGCCGATTCGGCCACGATTTCGTCAACCATCCCGCCCGCCTGACTACTCCCCTGGTCAAGAAAGACGGCCGCTTCGTAAAAACTACTTGGGAACAGGTGCTCGATCTGATTGCGGCGGAGTTCTCCCGGCACAAGGGCCGGCAGTTCGCCGCCATCTCTTCCGCCAAAATCACAAACGAGGAGAACTACCTCGTTCAGAAGTTCGCCCGGGCTGTAATGGGTACGAATCATATCGACCATTGTGCTCGGCTTTGCCACGCGCCGTCGGTGGCCGGGCTGGCCCAGAGCTTCGGCAGCGGGGCGATGACCAACTCGATCGGTGAAATCCCCAACGCCGCGTCTATCCTGGCCATCGGCACCAATACCACGGCCGCCCACCCCGTGATCGGCCAGAAAGTGTATCAAGCAGTCCTGGGCGGCGCGAAGCTGATCGTCGCCAACCCCAAGCGGATCGATCTGTGCCGCTGGGCGACTATCTTCCTGCAACACAGACCCGGCACCGACGTGGCCCTGCTGATGGGTATGATGCGAGTGATCGTCGACGAACGGCTGGCCGACGAGACCTTCATTGCCGAGCGCTGCGAGAACTTCGACGAATTCAAGGCCTCGCTTGCCGACTTCGACTTGGATACGGTCGTCCAGATAACGGGCGTTGCCCGGGAAAAGATCGTCGAGGCCGCCCGATGTTACGCCACCTGCCGGCCGTCGTCGATTCTCTACGCGATGGGCATCACCCAGCACACCCACGGCACCGACAACGTGCTGGCAACCAGCAATCTGGCCCTGTTGACGGGCAACGTGGGCAAGCCCTCCACGGGTGTCAATCCCTTGCGCGGGCAGAACAACGTGCAGGGCGCCTGCGACATGGGGGCACTACCGAACGTCTATCCCGGCTACCAGCGAGTGAACGATCCGGCCGGCCGAGAGAAGTTCGAATCGGCGTGGGGCTGCCGTTTGGACGACTCGCCGGGCCTGACTCCTACGGAGATATTCGACGCCATCTGCCGGGGAGAGATCAACGCTCTGTACCTGGTCGGCGAAAATCCCATCCTCAGCGAGGCAAACTCCAAGCACGTCGAGGACGCACTGAATCGCATCGGACTGCTCGTGGTTCAAGACATCTTCCTTACCGAAACCGCCCAACTCGCCCATATTGTGCTGCCTGCGGCAACCTTTGCCGAAAAGGACGGCACGTTCACCAACACCGAGCGGCGCGTTCAGCGGGTCCGCCAAGCCGTGGAGTCGCCGGGCGGTCCTTCCACATACGGGGCACGGCCCGATTGCTGGATTACCTGCCAGATTGCCAAACGCATGGGAGCCCGGGGATTCGACTTCGCAAGCCCGACGGAAATTATGGCAGAGATCGCCTCGCTCGTACCCAGTTACCAGGGCATTTCCTACCAGCGTCTGGAAGACGAAGGTCTGCAATGGCCCTGTCTTGGGCCGGAACATCCCGGGACTGCCTTCCTGCACGCGGAGCGCTTCGCCACCGGCCGCGGCCGCGGCCGGTTCGTTCCACTCGAATACCGCCCGCCCGCCGAAGTCCCCGACGAAGAGTACCCTCTGGTTCTCACCACCGACCGGAGCCTGTTTCACTTCCATACGAGTACCATGACACGCAAGGTGGAAGGCCTCTGTGCCTTGAACGATCGGGAGCTGTTGAGAATCAATCCGCTGGACGCGTCCGAACTGGGAATCACGGGCGGCCAGACGGTACGGCTTTCCTCTCGCCGGGGAACGATAACCGTCGAGGCATACCTGACGGACGTCTGTCCACCGGGAGTGGTTTCCACGACCTTTCATTTTGCCGAAAGCCCGATCAACGTCCTCACCAATTGTGCACTGGACCCCTTGGCCAAGATTCCCGAAACCAAGGTCTGCGCCGTGCGAATAGAGAAGTCATGAAGCCGCGCCCGGTGCCTCAGAAGGGCCGTCCGCCCAGACGCGATACGAGGAGTTCCGAAAGCACGACGACGTCCTCCGTCGAGAAGTACGATTCGATGTTGCCCGGCAACAGCACCGTGGCCGAGGGTGGAAATTCCTCGTCTGCCGCGTGCCATATCAGGCGGATCGGCACGTGGGGAAAGACGTCGAAGTCGAAGGCGGTGTCCCACCCCGTGGCGGTTCGCCCTCCAAGCACCTCGGCAGCCGCGTGCAACGACCGGGCATCCCGCCCGATGGTGGCACACAGCCGGCCGATTACGCGTTGGTGGTAGATTCCAGCATAAGACCGAGCGGTCGGGAGATCCGCAAAGGTGACTTCCGGCAAGCGTCCGCCGGGCCGTGAGCTAACCGCCAAGTAGTGCAGGGCGAGAATCCGCCAGTGTGGACCAACTTCCCGACCCGCCGCGATAACACGTTTTTCCGAAACGTCCACCTGGAAGACCCCGTCCAAGACGGGCAGCCGCCAGGTGCCGCCCATCGACTCAGCCCCCAGCCAGACCATCTGCTCGTCTGTTTGGCCGCCAAGTGCCTCAAAAGCCATCTCCGTTGCCCGTTCGATATTCTTCTGCGGCGGCAGATTGGGCCGTGTGCGAACCCCATTTGGGTTGTCTGCCATGGTTGTTTCCCAGTGACCGTTCACGGAGCTTGCTCTTGGTCGCCAACGGTGGGCTCCAATTGCGCGAACGCCCGGTGGTTTAGCGCAGCGAAACCCCGGGGTTTCGCTGCGCACAACCACCGGGCGTTCGCGGGCGGAGCCCCGCCGGCAGAAGTTTATCTCGGCCGGCAGATTTCCACAAGGTACTTGACCTACCGTTGCCAACACTGTATTTTCCTGGTGTACAGTGTACTATTCTGTGTATTGAGTGTTCTCGCTATCGAGAATCTCCGATCGGCATGAAGCTTGCACTAGTCGGCAAAGGCGGCGTAGGCAAAACAACTCTGGTCGCGGCCCTGGCAAAGCGACTGGCCGTGCTCGAACAGCCGGTAGTTGCCGTCGACGCCGATCCCGACGGTAATCTGGCCTCCGCACTGGGTGTGCCGGAAGACGCCGTGCCCGAGCCGATCGCCCACATGCGGGATCTCATCCTCCAGCGGACCGGTGCCGAAGATCGAGGTGCGGGGTTGATGTTCAAGCTGAACCCCAAGGTGGACGACCTGCCGGATCGCTTCTCGGTGGATACCGGCGGTATCAAGCTGCTGGTGCTGGGCACGGTGGAGTCCGGCGGCAAGGGCTGCATGTGTCCGGAAGGGGCCCTGCTGAAGGCACTAATGCAGCACCTCCTCCTGCGCCTGGACGACCACGTCATCCTGGACATGGAGGCCGGGCTGGAGCACATGGGACGCGCCTCGGCCACCGGCGTCGATGCAATGATCACGGTCGTGGAGCCGGGAATGCGAAGCGTGCAAACGGCCACGCGAATACAAAAACTGGCTCGCGAGATTGGCATCAAGTCCGCCTTCGTCGTGGCAAACAAGATTACCGAGGGGTACGAACTCGACACGCTCAAACGCGCCTTGAGCGGCCAACTTGTCATTGGTATGCTTCCGTATCATGCGGAATTGGCACGCGCCGATCTCGAGGGCCGCCCGGTAGATATCAACGACCGGATTCTTGCCGAGGCGGTTAACCGCATTGCCGAAACACTGGAACAACGGTTGGATAACCAACACATTACAGCCGGATGACCAAGCCTAATACCGATTTGTAGAGGAGACCCTCAATGGCCGACAACAACCCCCGCTCGGTCGATCCGGCCACGTTAGAGATGATCGACCGCGCCTCGGAGGCCGCGGTCGCTACCGCCTGGGACCGGCTCGAATCGCAGGAGCCGCAGTGCGGGTTCGGTCGGCTGGGAATATGCTGCCGGAACTGCACGATGGGGCCCTGCCGGATTGACCCCTTTGGGGAAGGCGCCGACCGGGGTGTTTGCGGCGCAACGGCCGATACAATCGTTGCGAGGAACCTGCTCCGAGCATTGTTGAGCGGGGCGGCGGCGCACTCCGATCACGGCCGTGACATCGTCCACGCCCTGGCTCTGGCTGCCAAGGGCAAGTCTGAAGCATATAGGATCAAAGGCCCCGAAAAACTCCGCGGTCTCGCCCGCGAGTACGGCATCGCCGAAAAAGACCGTAGCGACGAAGAAGTGGCCAGCGACTTGGCCCAGTTCCTGCTGGCGGAGTTCGGAAAACAGGAAGGCGTGCTGGCCAACCTGGCTCGCGTGCCCGAGCAACAGCAAAAAAACTGGGCCGCCCTAGGAGTCACTCCCCGCGGTGTCGACCGCGACATCGTCACCGGGATGCACATGACCCACATCGGCGTGGACAACGATCCGGAGCATCTGATTCTGGGATCGGTCCGGGCGGCGTTGGCCGACGGCTGGGGTGGCTCGATGATCGCAACGGACGTTTCCGACGTGCTGTTCGGCGAACCGCAACCCACCCGGTCCCTGGCAAATCTGGGAGTCTTGAAGGAGGACGAAGTCAACCTCGTCGTCCACGGCCACGAGCCGACCCTTTCGGAGGTTATCGTGGCGGCGGCCAGTGATCCCGAACTGTTGGCGCTTGCCGAGTCCAAGGGCGCCAAGGGAATCAACCTTGCCGGCATTTGCTGCACTGCCAACGAAATACTAATGCGGCACGGAATTCCGCTGGCGGGCAATTTTCTCCAGCAGGAGTTGGCCATAATCACGGGCGTGGTGGACGCGATGGTGGTGGACGTGCAGTGTATCATGCCGGCGATCGCTCGGCTCCAGGAATGTTTCCACACGAAGATTTTCTCCACCAGCTCCAAGGCCCAGTTTCCCGGCATGACGCACATCGAGTTCCACGAAGACGAGGCGATGGAAACGGCCAAGAAGCTGGTCCGGCTGGCCATCGAGAACTTCGCCAACCGCAGCCCGGAAAAGGTCTGCGTCCCCAAGCAAAAAGAGGGGCTTGTCGCCGGGTTCACAACCGAAGATATCTTCACCTTCCTCGGCGGCAGATACCGCCCCAGCTACAGACCGCTGAACGCCGGCATCCAGACGGGCCGCGTTCGCGGTTTGGCGGGCGTGGTGGGCTGCAACAACGCGAGGTTCACACATGACAGATACCACCTGGAGATGGGCAAGGAACTTATCCGCAACGAGGTGCTGGTCGTCCAGACCGGGTGCAGCGCAATTGCGTGTGCCAAGGCAGGGTTGCTTGCGCCGGAGGCGGCCGAGAAATACGCCGGTAAGGGCCTCCAAGAGATATGCCGCGCGGTGGGCATCCCGCCCGTACTCCACGTCGGAAGCTGCGTGGACAACTCGCGTATCCTTACCGCCATCGTCGAAGTGGTCAAAGAAGGCGGCCTCGGCGATTCGATGGACAAGGTGCCCGTCGCCGGAGCGGCACCCGAATGGATGAGCGAGAAGGCGATCTCCATCGGAATGTACGTGGTGGCAAGCGGCATTTTCACCGTCGTCAACCCGCCGCTGCCTGTCCAAGGCAGCCGCCAGGTCGAAGAGCTTTTGACCAAGACGTTCGAGCAGCACTTCGGCGCGGCCTGGGCCTTCGAGGAGGATCCGATCAAGGGCGCTCACCTGATGAGCGACCACATCGACCGAAAGCGCCGCGAGTTGGGTCTTCCGCCGCTGATGTACGAGGTGCCATACGCCCCGAAGGGCAACGATGATCCGGACGGCTGAGGGCCGATATCCGACACGCGAGGAGGGAATCAGCAGTGAAGCGCATCGTGGCCGATCCGACGAAGTGCATGGCCTGCCGGGCGTGCGAATTGGCCTGCGCTTTGGCGCACGCCGACACGGACGACTTTATCGAGGCGATATACGAGCAGCGGGCAAAGCCGCGCATCTACATCGAGTCGGCGGGAGGGCTGGCCGTGCCGTTGCAATGCCGGCATTGCGAGGACGCCCCGTGCGTAAGGGTTTGCCCTTCGGGGGCCCTGTTGCGGCTCAGCCAGAATGAACCCGTGCAAGTTGACCAGGAGAGATGCATCGGCTGCGCTTTCTGCGTCGAGGTGTGTCCGTTCGGCGTCATCATGCTGCGTGAATGTTCGGCCGAGGGCAACTCGGGCGGAAAGAAGGCCGTCATCAAGTGCGACCTGTGCGCAGCGAGGCAAGCCAAAGGACTCCAGCCGGCTTGCGTGGCCGCCTGCCCGGTCGGGGCGCTGGCGCTGGAGGAAATAGAACAGGGCGCGAAGCGGATCCGGGCAACGGCCGCACGGGCAATCGTAGGCGACATGACCCAAACCGAGGATCAATCTTGATCACAGGGGGCTGCGATGGGAGTAGAAGGACCTGAAGCACAGGTGAAGGTAACCGTTTGCGTGGGCAGTTCTTGTCACGTGAGGGGTTCGCGCACACTATTGGAGCGATTCGCTGAAATTATCAACGCGGAGAATCTCGATGGACAAGTGGCTTTGCTGGGATCATTCTGCATGGAACGCTGTGGCGAAGTCATGAACTGGAAGTTCAATGACGAAGACATCTCCAGCCACGGCGTCGAGGAGGCCGAGGAGACGTTGCGAAGCAAGCTCAGGGAGGCCAGTTAGAGGTTTAGGCTGTTAGGGGTGTGGGAGAAACCGCTTGCGGCTTCGCAACCCTAACAGTCTAACAGCCTGAATGCCTGACCCCCTAGATCTCCGGAGACAACCAGATGAGCACGGCAAAGACGCCGGAAGTCAGTTCCATACTCCAGCACACCCCTAACGGGATATTGTTGGTGGACGAGGACGCCCGAATCCAGTTCGTCAATCCGGCGTTCCGAGAGATGTTTTTCACCGGCAATGCAGACCTCACTGGTAAAAAGGCTTCGGAGTTTCTGCATTCGGATTGTTTTGAGCGGGCGATCGCGGCGGGGGGGAAGCTCTCGCTTCGCGGCAACGTTCCGGAGCACCAGGTGCATTATCGCGCGGGGCTTTTTAGGATCGAAGGCGAGAGGCAATACTGCGGGATATTCATCGACACCACGGAGGAGGAGCGGGCAAGGGCAGAACTGCTGGAGGTCAAGCGGGAGACGTTAGCACGGGCAGAGGAGGTTATCTGCCGACAGATGCATACTGCCCAGGAGATCGCCGGACTGCTGGGGGAGACCACGGCCGAAACCAAGGTGCTGGTGACGAAGCTCGCCGATCTCTTCCGTCAGGAGGGGACGTCGTGAATGTCTTCTACGAGTTCGGACTCAGGCAGATCAATAAAAAAAACGAGGAATTATGCGGCGATAGCGTGGAGTTTTTGTCGACACCGAACATGGCGACACTTGTCTTCTCCGACGGGCTCGGCAGCGGTGTAAAGGCGAGCATCCTTTCGACTCTAACCACGCGGATCGCCACGCGGATGCTCGATGAAGGCCTACCACTGGACGAAGTGGTGCAAACGATATCCGAGACCCTGCCCATCTGCCGTGTGCGGAAGATCGCCTACAGTACGTTCACCATGGCGCAACTGTCCACCGAAGGCAGCGGGAAACTGGTGTCGTTCGATAGCCCACCGCCGCTGCTCATCCGCAGACATCAGGTGCAACGCGTGCCGTACGAAGAGTGTGAGGTGGCGGGAAAGCAAATCTCCGACTACCATTTCCAACTGCGCCCTGGAGACTGGCTAGTGCAAGTCTCCGACGGAGTGCTCAACGCGGGGATCGGCGGTGCGTATCCGTTGGGCTGGGGCTGGGACGAGGTGGCAAAATACCTGGAAGGCCACGTGCATGAAGCCCTTTCGGCAGAGCAGTTAGCCACAAAGCTGGCCCGGGTGGTGCTGGAACTCTACGAGGGCGCACCCGGCGACGACGTGACTATCGTAGTCATCAAGGCCCGCCGGAAACGTGTGCTGGTGGTCTTCATCGGTCCACCGGTCAACAAAGAAGACGACGAGCGAGCCGTGGAAGCGTTGATGTCTTCGCCCGGTAGACACGTGGTTTGCGGAGGTACAACGGCCAACATCGTCGCCAGACAGCTTGGTCGGGGTGTCATCGTCGACCTTCAGACCGGCACCGATGAAGTGCCGGCAACCGGTAGAATAGATGGACTCGACCTGGTCACCGAAGGTACGTTGACGGTCACCAAGGCGCTGGATATACTCCGCTCCGACGAGCCGGAAGAGCAATTGAGACTGAAGGTTGACGGGGCAAGTTCCCTGTCGGTTCTGCTGGGCGAGGCAGATGAAGTGAAGGTGTTGGTGGGCAGAACCATTAACCCCGCGCACCAGAACCCAAATCTCCCCAGAAACCTCGGCCTCAAAACCCAGGTCGTCGGAGCGCTGGCCGATGAGTTGCGCCGCAAGGGAAAAGAAGTGGAGATCGAGTACTTTTGAAGTCGGAGGTCGGAAGTCGGAACGCGAAAATCCGACTTCCGATTTGGGACTTCCAACTTGGGATTGATCGAAATGACCGACACCAATGAAGGTACCGTTGCCACAATCATCGAGCGCTACCAGGGCGACTCAGGCATGCTTATCCCCATGATGCAGGACATCCAGACGGAGTGCGGATACTTGCCCCAGGCAGAACTGAAGGAACTATCCAGCGGGCTGGCCGTGCCGCTTGCGGATGTCTATAGCGTGGCAACCTTCTACTCATCCTTTCGGCTGATGCCCAAGGGAGACCATACGATCCAACTTTGCATGGGAACAGTCTGCTTCCTGAAGGGAGCCGGAAAGATATCCGAGGCGATCCAACGGGAGTTCCAACTCGTGCCCGGCGAAACCTCACCGGACGGAAAGTTCACCTTCTCGCCGGTCAATTGCGTGGGGGCGTGTGCCCTGGCGCCGGTGATGGTGGTCGACGGGCAGTACCACGGCGGATTGACCGTCGACTCGGCGGTGGAACTGCTCGACAAGATCGCCGAGGGCGATAAATCCACAGAAGACGCGCAGGCCGGTGGAGGCAAGAAGAAGTGAGTACGGTTGGAACCAAGTTCGACAGCGCGGAAGACCTGCGGCAATATCGCGCGCACTTGCTTGCCCAGTACGATCCCGCCGCGCGGCGGGTGAGAGTCTGCCTCGGAACAGGATGCACGGCGAAAGGATCGGCAAAGGTGATGGAGCGATTCTGCCGGGCGGCCGAAGAGTTCGGGCAGGAGTCGCTCGTGGTCCAGGCCAAATCCACCGGCTGCCATGGCTTCTGCGAGCGCGGACCAATCGTGGTTGTCGATCCCGGGAACGTCTTCTACGAGAATGTCAACGAGGAAGACGTTCCAGAAATCTGGCGAGAGTCGGTCATCGGCGGCCGCGTCGTCGAGCGACTCTTGTACAAGGACGAAGCGTCGGGCGAGACGGCCACTACGCCCAAGGAAATCCCCTTCTACAGTGCCCAGCAGCGAATCGTACTCGCCCACAACGGCGTGATCGACCCTACGAGTATCGAGGAATACGTTGCCGGCGGCGGTTACGCCGCCCTGGCGAAAGTATTGGGTTCCAAAGCGTCACGAATGGAACCGGAGGAGGTGATCGAGGAGGTCGCTCGCTCGGGGCTTCGCGGCCGCGGTGGCGGTGGGTTCCTTACGGGAAGGAAATGGCGCTCGGCCAGAGATGCACACGGCCAGCCGAAGTATACAATCGCCAACGGCGACGAAGGAGACCCGGGCGCGTTCATGGACCGCTCGCTGATGGAGGGCGATCCCCATGCCGTGCTCGAAGGCATGATCATCGGCGCTTACGCAATCGGTTCGTCGCGGGGATACGTCTACGTGCGCAACGAGTACCCCATGGCCGTGAAACATCTGACGATGGCCATAAACGCCGCCCGTGAATTCGGACTGTTGGGCCAAAATATCCTCGGCAGCGGCTTCTCGTTCGACGTCCGCATCAACCGTGGCGCCGGAGCGTTTGTCTGCGGCGAGTCGACCGCACTGATGGCCTCGCTTGAAGGCCGGGTGGGAGAACCGCGGGCGAAGTACATCCACACCGTCGAAAGCGGACTCGATGGAAAACCGTCGCTACTGAACAACGTCGAAACCTGGGCAAACGTGCCGCCGATCATCCTTAACGGCGCCGACTGGTTCGCCTCGTTCGGCACCGAAAAGAGCAAGGGCACCAAGGTCTTCTCGCTGGTGGGTAAGGTGAAAAACACCGGGCTGGTCGAGGTGCCCATGGGCATGACACTCCGCCAAATCATCTTCGACATCGGCGGCGGAATCCCCGACGGAAAGGCCTTCAAGGCCGTGCAAACCGGCGGACCGTCCGGCGGCTGCATTCCGGCCGAATGTCTCGACGAGCCGGTCGATTTCGACCGCCTCGCCGAGTTGGGCTCGATGATGGGCTCCGGCGGAATGATAGTAATGGATGAAGATACCTGCATGGTCCACGTGGCCAGGTACTTCGTCGCTTTTCTCAAGGACGAGTCGTGCGGGAAATGCACCCCCTGCCGCGAAGGAATCGCGCAAATGCTCGATATCCTCACCCGAATCACAAAGGGCGAAGGCCGAGAAGGTGATATCGATACCCTGGAAACGCTCGGCACACTCCTGGAGGACACGGCACTGTGCGCTTTGGGTAAGACGGCCGCCTATCCGGTCCTCTCGACACTTCGCTGCTTTCGAGACGAATACCAAACGCACATACGAGAAAAGCGCTGCCCCGCCAAGGAATGCCCGGGGCTGTTCCAATACCAAATCGACGTCGACCTTTGCACCGGCTGCGGCGTCTGCCGAAAGAAATGTCCGGTGCAAGCAATTACGGGCGAACGGAAGAAGCCACACACTATTGATTGGAAGACCTGCACCGGTTGCGGCACGTGTTTCGACGTCTGCCCATTTTCAGCAGTGGTGAAGGTCTAGCGTCACAAGCAGCAGGAACCGGCAATGCCGACGGTAACTATCGACGGAAAGCCTTACCAGGCGCAACTTGGCGAGACGATACTCCAGGTCGCCCGCCGTGGGGGCATCTGGATACCCACTCTGTGCTATCATCCGGCGGTGGAACCTTACGCTGCCTGTCGGATTTGCGTGGTGGAAATCGACCGCGGAGGCTGGTGGCAGGTGGTTACTTCGTGCAACTACCCGATCCGGCGCGATCTGACGGTTAGAGTGAACTCCGAGCGGGCCGTTCGCGCCCGCCGCGGCGTGATGGAACTGCTCTTGGCCCGCTGTCCCGAGAGCCCCGAGTTGCGTGCGATTGCCGCCCGCATGGGAGTCGACGGCACACCTTATCCCACGGTGACCGAAGCGCAGCGGAACTGCATTTTGTGCGGCCTGTGCGTGCGGGTATGCGATGAGCGGATCGGCGCCTCGGCCATTGCCCGAGTGGGCCGGGGCGTGGAGCGGTCGGTGGCCGCCCCGTTCAGAATGCCTTCCGAAGACTGCATCGGTTGCGGCGCCTGCGCGGAAATCTGCCCGGTCGGTACGATCGTGGTCAGAATGCACGAGGAAGAGGTCGAAATCTCGCCCTTCAAGAATCGAGTCAAGCTGAAGCACTGCGCGGAGTGCGGCCGGCCGATCGGAAGTGAATTGGTGCACAAAGCCCTGGCCGATCGCGGCGGCCCGACACTCGTCGAACTGTTGGCTACCGAACAGTTTTGCCCGCGGTGTAAGAGGAAACAATTGGCTAAGGAAATATGTACTCGTCACGCTCTGCGTGACGAACCCGCATCACGCGGAGCGTGATGAGTACGAAACATAACCAGGGGAATCACAAATGTCCAAACAGGTTTTCACGCAGGTGATCCGCGGTGCGGGCGAGTGGGTCAGACAAGCTGAGGAAGCGCTCGAACAGGCAATCAGCAAGTACGGAGCCGACAAACCGATCGGCTGGGGACCGCTCACCGCTTACAATCTGCCCATGTCCTACTCGCTGATGGGGCTGGAGGTCAAAACGGTCGGCGACCTCCGCCAGCAGGTCGAGCACGCCCGGGAGTTGCTCCGCCCGGTGCCGTCCGAAAAGTTGTGGCTACCCTACCTGGGCGATGGATTGGACGCCGGGGCGGCCACCATGCTTGCCCAAGAGGCGCTGGTCGCCCTGAGAACGGCGAACGGATATCAGACACCACCCGGCTGGCAGGGATTCATCTCCGACACGATCATGCGGGAATTGGGTATTCAACTCGTCGACGGGCGGATGCCCGGCTTCGCCGCGATTCTCAGGCCGGCTCCCACAACCGAAATCGCCGTCAAAGTGGTCCGCGAACTACAGCAACGCAGCATCCTCTCGTTCCTCTGTGCCAACCGCGACGGCAAGACCATGCGCCAGCAGATGGTCGAAGGCGGCGTGCTCAAAGACGACGCGCCGCTGGAGGAATGCTGGAACCTGTACGTTGTGCCGGTCGGGCCCGATACGCTCGATGCCATCTACGTGCTGAACTGGTCGATCCGAAGCGCGCTGACCTTCGGCGGCCACAAGCGGGGCGAGTCGCGCAACTGCCTGAACTACACAAAACGACGAATTAACGCCTTCGGAATCACCTTTGGGGATATTTCCGACGATTGGTACGCCGTGGGTGCCGCCGCTATTCTGCTCGGCTACCCGATCATCTCCGATTCGACATCCACGCCCGAAGTGCGCCCCACCGGCGTTACCGTCCGCGAGGCAATCGTGGTCGAACCCGATTACGACAAGCTGGTGCCGACCTGCATCGACACCCGAGCCGTGAAGGTGAAAATCGAGAAGATCGACATTCCCGTGGGTTATGCTGCGGCGTTCGAAGGCGAACGAGTGCGCAAGGACGACATGCACGTGCAGTTCGGCTTCAAGTACTCCCCGGCCGTCGAATACGCCCGAATGGTCGAGCCGGCTGATATCCAGGACGGCGACATTCAGCTTGCCGGGCCGGATATCGACTCGGTCGAGCCGGGCGGTGCCATGCCGCTGGCCATCGAAGTGCTGATTGCCGGACGCAAGATGCAGCGGGACTTCGAAGGAATCATGGAACGGCAAATCCACCTGTACACCAGCCACGCCATGGGGTTCATGCACACCGGCCAGCGCGATCAACTCTGGTGCCGCGTCAGCAAAAAGGCGTTCGAAGCCGGCTTCCGCCTAAAACACCTGGGGACAATCCTCCACGCCAAGCTGCACGACGACTACGGCAGTATAGTCGACAAGGTTGCTATCCGAATCTCCACCGAGGAGGAACAGGTCAAGGCCAAGATTGACGAAGCCCAGGCGGCCTTCCGCTACCGCGACGACCGCATCGCCGGAATGACCGACGAATCGGTCGATGTGTTCTATAGCTGCACGGTCTGCCAGAGCTACGCGCCCGACCACGTTTGTGTTATTACGCCGCAGCGGCTTGGGCTTTGCGGGGCCTATAACTGGTTGGACGGCCGGGCGAACTACGAGATCAACCCGGCGGGACCAAACCAGCCGATCACAAAGGGTCGTACCATCGACCACGTTCTGGGCGAATGGGAAGGCGTGAACAAGTTCGTCTACGAAAACTCCAACCGCAAGGTCGAGCGGTTCTGCGCTTACAGCCTGCTGGAATCGCCCATGACCAGTTGCGGCTGCTTCGAGTGCATCCTGGCGATCCTCCCGCTGGCCAACGGCGTGATGGTTGTCAATCGCGAGTTTCTGGGGACCACGCCGTCGGGGATGAGCTTTGGCGAACTTGCCTCGGCAACCGGGGGCGGCGCCCAGACACCCGGCTTCATTGGAGTAGGCCGGCTGTATCTATCAAGCCCCAAGTTCATCTCCGCCGACGGCGGCATCAAGCGACTCGTCTGGATACCCAAGGCCCTCAAGGAAGGCATCCGCGAGCGGTTCCAGAAGGAAGCGGACAAAATCGGCGAACCTGATCTGCTCGACAAAATCGCCACCGAAGAAGACGCCATGACGGAAGAAGAAGTGATGGCACACCTCGAAAAGGTAGGGCATCCGGCACTTACACTCGATCCGATGTTTTGACAAAGCGTGATTGGTGGGCAGTGCCCACCCTACAACTCCGCGACCACCGGTCGCGGCTTTGTGGGCAGAAGCTAATTTGAAAAGGAGAAGCCATGGCTCTTACCGGGCTTGAAATTTACAAACAGTTACCCAGAACCAACTGCAAGGAATGCGGCTTTCCCACCTGCCTGGCGTTTGCTATGAAGATGGCGGCCGGGCAAGTGCCGCTGGATGCGTGTCCGCATGTTAGCGAAGAGGCCAAGCAAGCGCTCGAGTCCGCCTCGCGGCCGCCTATCCAACTCGTCGAAATCGGTAGCGGCGACGTCGAGATCAAAATCGGCAACGAAACACAGCTCTACCGGCACGAAGAGAAATTCCATCGGCCAACCGCCCTGGCCGTCAGGGTCTCCGATACCCTGGATGATGCGGCAATCTCCGAGCGGGCCGAGGCGATAGGCCGGCTGGTGTTCGAGCGGGTAGGCACCCGAATCGGGGTGAACCTGGTGGCGGTGGACAACGAGTCGGGCGATGCCGATCGGTTCGTGCAGGCCGCCCGGTTGGCTTCGGAAAAATCGTCGCTGCCGGGCGTTTTGATGTCGGCATCGGCCGGGAACCTCAATAGGGCGGCCGAGGCGTTGGCCGGGCATCGGCCACTTCTGTATATCTCGGAAGCCGCGGAAGCGGAAGCCGCCGCCTCGGTGGCCAAGGACAACAATTGCCCGTTGGCCGTCCGAGCCGCCGATCTGGAAGCCCTTGCCGAGCTCACCGGCAAGATCACTTCCGCCGGCGTCGAGCAGATTGTGTTGGACCCGGGCACTCGGGGCCTCAAGCCCACGCTGGAGGCACTCACCCGGATCAGACGGCTTTCGCTCAAGGGGTTCCGCCAGCTTGGATATCCGACAATCGCCTTCACCTCCGCGACCGACCCGACCATGCAGGCCGTCGAGGCGAGCACGTTCGTCGCCAAGTATGCCGGCGTGGTTGTCACCGACGCAATCGAGAAGTGGCAAATACTCCCCATCCTCACAACCCGGCAGGATATCTACACCGACCCGCAAAAGCCGGTGGCCGTCGAGCCCAAGCTCAACACGGTGGGTGAAGTCGACGCCGAGTCGCCCGTGCTGGTGACGACCAACTTCTCGCTGAGCTACTATTCGGTGGAGGGCGAGGTCGAGGCAAGTCGTGTGCCGGCCTACATCCTCTCGGTCGATACGGAGGGAACCTCGGTGCTTACGGCCTGGGCGTCGGACAAGTTCAACGCCGAGTCGATCAGCCAGGCGCTGAAGAAGTCCGGCGTCGAGGAGAATATATCTCACCGGAAGCTGATTATTCCCGGCCTTGTGGCCGTGCTGTCGGCCGGGATCGAGGACGAATCGGGCTGGTCCGTCCAGATTGGCCCCAAGGAGGCCTCCGGCCTTCCAAGCTATCTGAAAAACCAGTAGAAGAACTGCAAAGCCGCGACCAGTGGTCGCGGTTCACTAAATGAACTGATAACTCGAAGGACCGCGACCGCTGGTCGCGGCTTTACAACGAGGCACTATTGATCGTGGCCGGTTTTCGCATCCGTTTTCTTCCGCAAGAGTACGAAACGACGGTCGAGGAGGGCAAAACCCTCCTCGAGGCCGCGCGCGAGGTAGATATCTACCTCGGCGGAATCTGCGGAGGCGAGGGCGTTTGCGGAAAGTGCCGCGTGATTATCCGCTCGGGTGAGGTCGAGGGCGAATCGACCGATTTTCTCACCCGCGACGAAATCCGCCGCGGATACGTCCTGGCCTGCCAGGTGGTTCCGCGCAGCGATCTTGTGGTTGAAATCCCGCCCGAGTCGCGGTTGGTCGGCTACGAAGAGATCGGCAAAGACAGCGAGCGGTTCCGCGACTTCACCCACCGCGGCCCGGGACCTTCACCCGCCGAACTGGCCCCGATCGTCGAGAAGTTCTTCTTCACGCTGGCCGAACCGTCGCTGGACACTCCAACGGCCGACCAGGAACGGTTGTTGGAGGCCGTCTCGAAGAAGCGGCCCGGCTCGCTGCAAATGGGGCTGAAAATTACCCGTGAACTGCCGCGGTTGCTGCGCACGCGCCGTGTCAGACGGTCGTCGTGGAACTGGAAGTGGGACGGGCAGGTTACGGCCACCGTGGCACTGCGAGGCGGTGGCAACGAGGTGCTCTCGGTCGAGTCGGGCGATACGTCGGATCGGAGTTTCGGCCTGGCGCTGGACGTGGGCACCACGACGGTCGTCGGACACCTGGTAGACCTCACCTCCGGAATCACGCGCGAGGCGGCGGCAAAGTACAACTCCCAAATCCGCTACGGCGCCGACGTGGTCAACCGAATCAACCACGCTCGCCAGAGCGGCGGCGCCGAAACACTGCACCAGGCAATCATCCAGGACGCCAACAGCCTCATCGCCGAGTTGGTCGAGCGGGCCCACATTGGGCGGGGAGACATCCAGTGCGTTGTGGCGGCGGGCAACACTTCGATGTTGCACTTCCTGTTGGGGTTGGAGACGGACCTGATCCGCCTGGCGCCCTTTACGCCCGCGGCCACCAGCCCGCCGCCCCTAAGGGCCGCCGAAGTTGGACTTGGAATCCATCCCCGAGGGCTCCTCTACACGCTGCCCATGGTGGGAAGCTTTGTCGGCGGCGACGTGACGGCCGGGATCCTGGTCTCGAAAATTCACAAGTCGGAAGAACTCTCGCTACTGTTGGACATCGGCACAAACGGCGAGGTGGTGCTGGGTAACCGCGATTTCCTCGTCGCCTGTTCCGCCTCGGCCGGGCCGGCTCTCGAAGGCGGATCGGTCTCCTGCGGGATGCGGGCGACCAGCGGCGCGATCGACCAGGTTCGAATATTCCACCGCGACCTGGCCGTATCGACCACCACCATCGACGGCTGCCCGCCCGTCGGACTTTGTGGAACCGGCCTGATCGACACGCTATCGGAGATGGTCCTGACGGGCGTGGTGGACCGCCGCGGCCGTTTCCTCGCCGGCCGGGCCGGTAATCGGCTGAGAGACTCTGAAAACGGCGGGCCCCAGGAGTTCGTGCTCGTCTCGGCGAAGCAGTCCGGCGGCGAGCGAGACGTGGTCCTGAGCCAGGCCGATATCGAAAACCTGATCCGCACCAAAGGCTCGATCTACGCGGCCGCCGATTCGCTCGTGCAATCGGTCGATCTCTCCTTCACCGACATACAGAAGGTGTACATCGCCGGCGCGTTCGGCAACCGCTTGGATATTTCAAGCTGTATTACGATCGGCCTGCTGCCCGAGGTGCCGACGGTCCGCATCAAGTTCATCGGCAACAGTTGCGTGGCAGGCGCCAAGCTGGTAATGCTCAACCGTGCGATGTTCGAGGAAGCGCTCCGATTGCGCGACCGGATCAGTTATCGGGAACTAATGGTCGACCCGGGTTACATGGAGCGATATACTGCGGCCTGCTTTCTGCCCCACACGGACCTCGCTCGGTTCCCATCGGTGGCGGAGCGATTGGCCGAGCACGCGCGCACCTCCAGGCACAGCCGGAAGGAGACACAACCGTGAAGCTTTCGCTTGCAGTTGCCGGCAAGGGGGGAACGGGAAAGACTACCCTCGCGGCGCTCCTGGTGCGCTCGTTCAAAGAAAAGGGGATCGGGCCGATCCTGGCGGTGGACGCCGATCCGAACTCCAACCTGGCCGAAGCGCTCGGCACGGAGCCGGGCAGGCCGCTGGCCGAAATCCGCGAAGTAAGCTCTACCTCCGAAGGTTCGCCGCCCGGCGGGTTGGGCCGCGCCCGGGCCGTCGACGATGAAATTCAACGCGCCGTTGCCGAAGCCGATGGGTTCGACCTGATCACCATGGGCCGGGGCGAAGGACCGCGATGCTATTGCTACGTGAACACACTGCTGCGGAAGTCGCTTAGCAGCCTGTCGGCAAACTACATTCTGGTGGTCCTGGACAACGAGGCCGGCATGGAGCACCTCTCGCGCCGCACCACCGACAACGTGGACGTGCTGATCGGCGTGGTTAATCCCACATTGCCTTCGGTCCGGGCGGCAGAGCGAATCGTGGCCCTTTCGCGCGAGTTGCCGGTGCAAATTGGCCGCCGGGTGGTGCTGGTCAACCGGGTGGGGCCGGCAGGAACGGGCGAACAGATCGACCGGCAACTCGAACTGCTCGACGCCCAGCGGCTTCTGGATATCCCCCAGGATGACGCGTTGGAGCAACTCGGGGCGATTGCCGGTGATGTTTTCAGTTTACCCAACGATAATCCCGCACTTGCCGCGGTCAGAAACGTGGTGCTTGGACTGTTAGGAGGTTAGGCCATTAGGGTTGCGAAGCCGCAAGCGGTTCATCCCGCACCCCTAATAGCCTAAACGCCTAACAGCCTGAACTCAAGGAGACCTCGCATGACAATTCCTGATGCGAAGGAGAAATGGTCGGGACAAGTCAACACGGTAACGCTGGGGGCCACCAAGGCCGAGGGCGGGTCGCGCGGCCGTACCGTCACCATAGGCGGCCAAAGCGGCATCCCCTTCATCAGCTTCGACGCCGAAACGCCCAATCCGCCGGCCATCGCCCTGGAGGTGTTCGACAAACGGCCGCCCAACTGGCCGGCGGCGCTGGAGCAAGTGTACGGCGATGTCTGGTCTGACCCCGTGGCCTGGGCACGCAGGGTGAAAGAACTGGAAGCCGACCTGGTTAGCCTGCGTCTGTTGTCGACCCATCCCGACGAAGGCGACCGCTCGGCGGAAGAAGCGGTGGAAACGGTTCGGGCAGTGCTCGAGGCGGTGGACCTTCCGCTGATCATTTGGGGCTCGAACG
>JAUWJC010000555.1 GCA_030607895.1 Pirellulales bacterium | reverse complement strand
TCAACGATTTCTCCAACGAGTACCAGATGAACCAGCTTTGGGTCTTCCTCGACCGTCCAGTGGACACGGGCGGCTACGGCTGGGACATCGGCGGCCGCGTCGACTTCAACTATGGAACCGACAGCCGCTTCATCGTGGCAAACGGCCTGGAGACCAACTGGACCGGTGCCACTGGATTTTACGACATGGCCATGCCCCAGTTGTATGCCGACGTGGCCTACAACGACCTGACCGTCCGCGTGGGGCATTTCTTCACGATCCTCGGTTACGAACGCGTCGAGGCGCCGCGGAACTTCTTCTATTCGCACTCACTAACCAAGGTCTACGGACAGGCGCTTACCTACACCGGCCTGTTGGCCATGTACGATCTTACCGACAGATTCTCTATTAGCGGCGGCTTCCAACGCGGTTGGAACCAATGGACGGGCAGCAACGGCGACCTCGACAACCTCGGTTTTCTCGGGGGTATGGCCTACGACAACGTCGAGATGGGCACTGTCTTGAGGTTCGCAATCAACACCGGCGACAACAACCCGGGGAGCCGGGGCAACCGAACGGTCTACAGCCTCGTCTTCGAGCAGCAATTGCCGGCGCGCTTCCGGTACGTCTTGCAGCACAACTTCGGCCACGAACACAATGCTACCGCGGCAGGCAACGATGCGTACTGGTACAGTAACGTCAACTACCTGTTCTTCATGATCAACGAACAATGGACCGTCGGCTTTCGCCACGAGATGTTCAACGACGAAGAAGGCGTGCGGGTCCGCGGCATCGGCCCACCCAAGGGCTACACATACCCCGAAATTCCCACCCTGTGGCAGGATATTACGCTGGGTGTGAAGTACATGCACAACCCCAACGTCACCGTCCGCAGTGAAATTCGCTGGGACTGGGCCGAACCGTACGGTTTGAAGAGAGTCCACGGCCCCTTCGACGACTACACCCAACGACGCCAATTCCTTTGGACTGTTGATATGATCGTCCAGTTCTAACGAGTTGTCAGCTTTCAGCTATCAGCTTTCAGGACGTTGCGAAGCCGCAAGCGACTCCTTCCGCCTTCGTAACCGTTCGCAGGGGACAGTCCCCCATGAACGGCTACCCAACGTTTTCTCCTCGTCCTCCGGTGATCTCGCTTGAGGTTGTTCGACCGAAACGGTATCATCCTGTTGGTCCCGCTAAGGAGCAAATCCGCCATGAAGTTGATCATTGCAATGATCCAACCCGACCGCCTGGAAGCCGTCAAGTCGACCCTGGCCGACGTGGAGGTCTTCCGAATGACGGTTACGGACGTGCAGGGGGTCGGGCGGCAGCGGGGACAGACCGAGGTCTATCGAGGGCACGAGTTCACCGTCAACCTGGTCCGTAAAGTGCAGTTGATGATCGGGGTAAACGATGAGTTCCTTCAGCCGACGATTGATGCGATTGTCAAAGGAGCCCGCACCGGAGCGGACGGCGAAATCGGCGACGGCAAGATATTCGTCTTGCCTCTGGAAGACTGCATCCGCATTCGCACCGGTGAACGCGGCGGCGAAGCTATCTAGTGGATAGTGGATAGTGGATAGTGTGGGTAGTGGTTGCCGCACGCCCGGGGATGAGCGGAGCGAATCCCTGGGGGCGCGGAAAGAGGAAGCACCCTGCGAAGCCGCAAGCGGCCCGCCTTCATCATTTATCCCTCACTGCTCGTTCTCATCATACGGGCTGCGGCTGCGCGGCAAGTAGCGGCAGAGCAGGATACCGCCAAAATAAAGGACGGTCAGCGGAATGGCCATCAGCAACATGCTGGTCGGGTCGGCCGGCGTGAGGAACATCGCCAGGGTGAAAATCACCAGAATGGCTATCCGCCACCTCGAGAGATAGGCCTCGACGTCGAAAATCCCGATCCGCTCTAGAAACAACATCACCAGCGGCAACTGAAAGCTAATCCCGAAACCCAACGGCAGCATCAGCACGAACCCCAGCCACTCGCTTATCCGCGGGTCGGGATCGATTCCCAGCCAACTGTTGAAGCTGAACAAAAAGTTCAGCACCGGCTTGAAGACAAAAAAGAACGCCAACGCCGCGCCGGCAAAGAATAACGCCAGGCTAAACGGCAGGAAGACATGCACGAACTGCTTCTCGTGACCGTACAACCCGGCCGCCACAAACGACCAAATCTGGTAGAAAATCCACGGGCTGGCCAGCATCGCTCCCACCAGAAGCGACGCCTTGATGTAGATCATGAACGCTTCGTGGGCGTTGAGGCTCTTCGTGCGAACCCGCGCGTCCTCGGCAATCGAGCGCCAGAGAAAAAGCCGAACCAGATCGTCCTTGCCGAGCTTCTTGTCGCGACGCTCAAGCCGAATGTCCTTTAGCCGATCGGAATACTCCTTGTTCGATTTCAGACATTCAAGCAGTTCGACCGGGTCGACGTAGACTTCGTCGGCCAGCAGGTGGTCCCGGGCGATCATCTCGGCGATTTGATCGGGGTCGCCGGGCAACGATTTTCCGCCGGCCTTGTCCTGGGCCAATTTGGCTTCGATCTTCTCGACCGATTGCTTCTCGTAGTAGGAAGCCAGTGCGTCGGTCAACGGCTTCTGGATCAACTCGACCACCGGAGCGCCAACGGCCAGCCCCAGCACGAAGCCAACCGCCAATCCCAGCAGGGCCTTGAATAAACAGTCACGCAACTCTTCGAGGTGCTCCCCGAAGGTCATTGTCGTGTTTTGGAAAAGATTTTCGTCGCGCTGGTTTCGCGGCATCGGCCAACTCAAACTCGGGTTGTCCTATCGAGACGTAATCATTCATAATATCAGGTTCGAGCCGCCCTGTCCTCAAGGCGGATAACGTTTGGGCCGAAAAACAGAACACCTTTAATTTTCAGCAACGCCCCGGAGGGGGCATCACCCAAATAAAAACAGGTCC
>JAUWJC010000537.1 GCA_030607895.1 Pirellulales bacterium | reverse complement strand
GCCCGACACGGGGGACGGGCGCCGTCACGGGCGGGTTTTCACGAGAGTTTGCGGTTGGCCGACGGGGCCTGGCCCCTTTTTCGGACGGCGAATACCGAGCACCGTGGAAAAAGGGGACAGGCACCTCGCGGCTACGGTTTTTCCCGCACTTCCGGCCGATATTTGCACCGAGTTTTCAACGCCAGTCCCCATTTTCGGACTCCACTCCTTACAGTTTGCGTAACCATGCACACACCTGACGGCGCCCCGATCATCCGACTGCGAGACTTCTCCTTCCGATTGGCGAAGAAGGAAATCCTGCGTAACGTTTCCTTCGACGTGGCGGAAGGCGAGTACCTGTCGATTGTCGGCCCAAACGGCGCGGGCAAAACGACTCTGCTCAAATGCATCGACCGGCTGCTCGAGGGCGGCAGCGGTCGGATCGAGATATGCGGCCGGCCCCTGCAAAGCTATCGCCAGAAGGAGTTGGCCCGGCTTGTCGGCTATGTGCCACAGGCCGACGGCCGGCTGTTCCCCTTCACGGTCGAGCAGTTCGTGATGATGGGCCGTTACCCGTACCTGAGCCCCTTCTCGTCGATAGGCAAGCAAGATCGGCTTGCCGTGGCCGAGGCGCTCCGGCAGACCGGCACGGTGGAGTTCGCCGGTCGGTTGTTGGAAACTCTAAGCGGAGGTGAACGCCAAAAGGTGTTCATTGCCGCCGCAATGGCTCAAGGTGCGAAAATACTCCTCCTGGACGAACCCACCACGTTCCTCGACTACTACCACCAGGACGATATCCGCACGCTTCTGGATCGAGCGAACCGCAAATCTGGAGTGACTATCATCTCGGTCACCCACGACGTGAATCGGGCGGCGCTGGAAAGCCGGCGCATCGTCGCACTACGCCAGGGGACCGTTGAGTTCCGCGGCACGCCCGCCGAAATCATGAACCCGCAAACGCTCCAGCGGATTTTCGGGTCGTCGTTTGTGCTGGTGGACCATCCCCGCGCCAAGCTGCCCATCATCGCGCCGAACGTGCCGTCGGAAGGAGAGCCATGAACCGGACGCTCATCCTGGCCGTTCTGACGGGACTCGCGATGCTGGTGTTTGCCGGCGCGCCGTTCGTGGGGACGTACGACGTGCCCGTCAGCACGCTGTGGGATAATACCGACCCGGCGGCCTCGACTGTCTTGTGGCAAATCCGCATTCCGCGGGTCTCGATCGGGTTCTTGGCCGGCGCCGCGTTGGCCGTAAGTGGAATGGCCTTTCAGGCGATGTTCCGCAACCCGCTGGCTACCCCGTTTACGCTGGGTGTGGCAAGCGGGGCGTCGCTGGGGGCCGTTCTGTACATTCACCTGGGGTTGAGCTTCACGCTCTGGAAGGTTTCCGGTGGATCGGTCTTTGCGCTTGCCGGTGCCATGGTCTCGATCCTGCTGGTCTACGGACTAACCCGGCTAAGACGCGGGTTCTCCACCACCACGATGCTGCTTGCCGGCGTGGCCATCAGTTTCTTCTTCTCCAGCCTGATCCTCTTCATCCAATACCTGGGTGACTTCACGCAAACCTTCCGCATGATCCGCTGGGTGATGGGCGGATTGGACCGGGGCGTCGGCTTCGACGACCTGCTGAGCGTGCTGCCCTGCGTGGTGGTCGGCAGCCTGGTCCTGTTGTACCTGACCCATGAAATGAACCTGTTGGCCACGGGCGAGGAACTGGCCGCCAGCCGAGGCGTGGAGGTGAACCGCACGAAATTGGCCTTGTTCCTGGCCGCTTCGCTGATGGTCGGCGCGGTGGTGGCCGTCTGCGGTCCGATCGGATTCGTGGGTCTGATGGCACCGCACATCTGCCGGCTGTTGATCGGCCCCGACCACCGCTATCTCACGCCGGCAACATTAGTGTTCGGCGGCACGTTTCTCACCATCTGCGATACGGTGGCCCGAACCGTCATGGCGCACACCGAGTTGCCCGTCGGCATCATCACGGCCTTGCTGGGCGGCCCGTTCTTCCTGTGGCTCCTGTTGGGGAGCACTCGACAGATGGAAACGGCGTAACTGTCCCCTTCCGTAGCGCTTCAGTTGAGCCGCATGGTTGGGCGGCTTCATGCGGTTGGTTGTAGTGGCACCAACTCGGCGATATCGGATGCCTTTTCGCTTCTCATCGCATGCCAAAGATCCCAATCTTGTTGGAGACCGAGCCAGAAATCGGCCGGCATCCCGACAACACGCGCCAACCTCAAGGCTGTATCCGGAGTCACCCCACGTTTCCCGCGAATGATTTCGTTAAGACGTGGAAAAGATACGCCAAGTCGAACGGCCGTTGCGGATTGGCTGATACCCAATGGCTTTAAGAATTCCTCGAACAGCATCTCGCCAGGATGAATGGGAGGCCTCTGTTTCGGGAGTCGCCTTGCAACCAACTTTGCCTTCCGGCCACGCGTTCGGCTTGAAGCATGTTGCTTAGTGGTAGTCCGTGATTTCGACTTCGTCGGCATAACCCGCCTCCCATCTGTAGCATACGCGGTATTGGTCATTGATCCGGATACTGTACTGTCCACTTCGGCCACCTCGGAGTCGCTCGATGCGGTTACCAGGAGGAATCGCCAGTTCTCTCAGGTCGCAGACATGGTTGATTTGGTCCAGCTTCCGCCTGGCGACAGCCCACAAGTCCCTCGGGCAAGTCCTCCGGGCAGCACGTGTATCCGACCCATCGAATATGTCTTCGGTCCCGCGATTCCGGAACGATCTTATCATATATCACATTATACGGGATAGCGAAATAGGCGTCAATAAGTTTGAGACCGAAAAAGGGACCAGGTTTAATTTGTGGGCTCTTCCGTTTCTAGGTGCAAGAGCCTGAAAACTGGGCATCGGATTGCGTAACTTCGCACGTGAAAATGGTTTACGTCACATGAGCAGTAAGTATTCGCCGAAGGGGTGGGACTGCAATGCTAGCCACCCCTTAAACGCCGGGAAAAACGACGATAGCAACTGGATGCTCCACCCCTTCGGCGAATATTTACAAACGGAAAGCCGAAAAAAATTTCCTGATCGGGCAGAAACACGCTGTTTCGCCCATGCCG
>JAUWJC010000633.1 GCA_030607895.1 Pirellulales bacterium | reverse complement strand
CTGGCTTTTCCGCCCGGTTTTTCCAGTTCGGCAACTCGGGCTTTACAGCCGTCCTCGGTCACGTCGGCCACCACGACATGCGCGCCGGCCCCGGCCAGTCCACGGCACAGCGCGCCGCCGAGTACGCCGGCACCGCCGATCACGACGGCCGTCTGACCGTCCAGGCCGAACAGCTCTTGCAAATATTCAGCGGACATGAGTGTTTCCTTAGCGTTGTAAAGCCGCGACCAGTGGTCGCGGTTTTCCGGTTATTAGTCTCCTGCTCGGCAATACCGCGACCACTGGTCGCGGCTTTACAGCCAACAATTCCCGGATGACTACTCGGGCTGTTTTCGTTCTCGGATCCAATCGGTGTGGAAGGGGCCCTCGCCCGGCTTGTCGACGCGGTGATACGTATGGGCACCGAAGTAGTCGCGCTGCGACTGGAGCAAATTGGCCGGCAGCCGCTCGGAGCGGTAGCTGTCGTAGTAGGCCAGCGCGGCGGCAAACGCCGGCACGGGAATACCCAGTTCGACGGCCGTGGTGACGACGTTCCGCCAGGCATCCTGTGCCTTTTCGACGACCTCCTTGAAATAGGGCGCGAGAAGCAGGTTTTCGAGGTTCGCGTCGGCGTCGAAGGCCTCTTTGATCCGCTCGAGGAACACCGCGCGAATGATACAGCCGCCACGCCACAACAGGGCGATGGGACCGAACTGAAGCGGCCAATCGTGCTCGGCGGCCGCGGCCTGCATTTGCACGTAACCCTGCGCGTAGCTGCAAATCTTCGATGCGAAAAGCGCCTGGCGAATCTGCTCGATGAACTCCGTGCGGTCGCCGGCGTACTTGCCCGACGGCCCGGTAAGCACTTTGCTCGCCCGAACTCGGGCGTCCTTCATTGCCGAGAGTGATCGGGCGTAGACGGCCTGCGTGACGAGCGTGCTGGGTACACCCAGGTCGAGAGCCAACTGGCTCATCCACTTGCCCGTTCCCTTGGCGCCGGCCGTGTCCATTACCAGATCGACCAGGTACTCGCCCGTCTGTGCGGCCTTGACGCTGAAGATATCGCGGGGGATTTCGATGAGGTAGCTGTCCAACTCGCCTTTGTTCCACTCGGCGAAGACGCCGTGGATTTCGTCGTTCGAGAGGCCTAGGGCGTTTTTGAGCATCCAGTAGGCTTCGCAGATGAGTTGCATGTCGCCGTACTCGATGCCGTTGTGGACCATTTTGACGTAGTGGCCGGCCCCGCGCGATCCGACCCATTCGCAACAGGGTATGTCACCGTTGGGGCCAACCTTCGCACAGATTGCCTGGAAGATGGGCTTGACCAGCGGCCAGGCCTTTTCGCTTCCGCCGGGCATCATGCTGGGGCCTTTTAGCGCGCCCTCTTCGCCACCGGAAACGCCCGTGCCGATGTACAGCAGGCCCTTCGACTCGACGTACTCGGTCCGCCGCTCGGTCTCGCTGAAGTGCGTATTGCCGCCGTCGATTATCACGTCGCCCGGCGAAAGCAGCGGGATGAGCTGGTCGATGAAGGCGTCGACGGCCGGCCCTGCCTTGACCATCAACATTACCTTGCGGGGTGCGGCCAGCTTATCGACCAGTTCTTCGATGGAGTGGCAGCCGACGATATTCTTACCGGCCGCGCCGCCCTGGATAAAGGCGTCCACCTTGCTCACCGTGCGGTTGAATACGGCCACGCCGTAGCCGCGGCTCTCGATGTTCAGAACCAGATTCTCGCCCATCACGGCCAGACCGATCAATCCAATGTCGCATTTGTTGGGCATAGGTGGTTTCTCCAATAGTGTTAGTGGTTAGGGATTATTTCGGCCACGGATCAAACACGGATGAAACACGGATCAAGGGGCCGGATTTCGAGTGCCGCCTCAT
>JAUWJC010000427.1 GCA_030607895.1 Pirellulales bacterium | reverse complement strand
AGAGCTGCATATTACGGCGTTCGGTAACCAGTCAAAAAACATGTTGTTTTAGGCAAGATAGCCGTAAGTCGTGTGACTCAAATGACTTACGTTGATCACAATGGTTTTCATGAATAATCCGGGCTAACGCGCAGGCGGAGTGTTGACGGAAGTTAAATTGTGGCCGTTGGTTGCTTCGTTGTCGCGACTTTTTCTGCGTGATAGGCCGTTTCTGCCTAGCGCTCATCGGGCCGGTGAGCCAGACCATCCGCGGGACTGTGAACACCACGGTGGACGTGGTGCCGTCCTTGCTCGCCGGTATCAATTCCTGCAATTTCGCGCGAAATGCCTCACACGGACACCGTAGCGTGTCTACCGTCCCCCGTCAAGTACCGGCCGCTCGGACGGCCAGGGCCACACCGGCCAGGGTGAGATGGGGGACGTGCCGGGCGTGAGGGCCCAACAGTTCGGCGACGGTGGGGCCGGCACCGCCGGTGAGGAACACTTGCGGATCGCCGGGCATACATTCGGAGAGCCGCTCGATCAACTGGCGGATCGCACCGACCGCACCCCAAAACAGGCCCGACCGCATCGCCGGCACGGTCGATGTGCCCAAGGCGGGCGGCGGCGCGGTCAGTTCCGACATCTCGATTAGCGGCAGGAGATCGGTGAACTCGTGAAGCGCCCGGGCCGACATGGCAATACCCGGCCTGATTGCCCCGCCCAGGAAGATACCCTCGGCCGATACCAGGTCGACCGTGATTGCCGTGCCCACGTCCACCACAATGGCTGGCCGGTTGGGCTCGCGGAGGGAGTTGGCCGCCACCGCATCGAGCAACCGGTCGACGCCTACCATGTCCGGCCGCTCCAGCGACACCGCAAGCGGCAAGTCGCCGGCGGCCAACAGGGTGATCTGCTCGTCGGGCCGATTGTCGTGTAGCCAGTCAGTCAGCCGGGTGGCGGCCGGACGGTTCACGCTGCCGATCCACCAGGAGAGTTTGTGCGGCCCAACTTCGGCAAGCCATGCCTTGATCGGTTCCGGGTCCGGCTGCCGCCCAGCCAGTTCCAGCGTCCGGCTCGGCTCCGGAAGACACTCGTCGGGAACGTCGGAGTCGAACAGCCCAAGCTTGGTTCGGGCGTTGCCAATGTCTACGGCAATGAAGGGCAAGGAAGTAACAGAAGAAAACGAAGGAAACGAAGAACTCACGTGAGTGCGATGGTCTGGAGAGTCAGATAATGGCAAACGAGAAGTACCAAGAGAGCGGCCATGACAGGCCTTCGTTTTCTTCGTTTTCTTCTGTTCAGTCACAGCTTTTTTCCATTACCGTTGCTCCCCTTTCATATCATCCAGCAACCGGATGATTGCGCCAAGGAGCTTGTTCAATCCCTCGCCGGTGACGGCCGAGATAAGCAACACCTCGCGGGCGAGTTGCTCGGCCAATTGCTGCTGAATCTGCCCGGCACCGGGCAGGTCGGCCTTGGTAACGGCGACGATTTCCGGCCGGCGGCCGAGTTCGGCGTCGTGTTTTTCCAACTCCCGGCGGATTGTCCCGTAGTTGACCGCCGGGTCGGTTCCGTCGGTCGGCTCGGGCTCGACCAGGTGGACGAGTATGCCCGCCCGCTCGATGTGACGAAGGAACTCGTGTCCCAACCCGACCCCCGCATGGGCACCTTCGATCAAGCCCGGTATGTCGGCCATCACGAACGAACGGTCCTGGTCGATCCGCACTCGGCCCAGATTGGGCGACTTGGTGGTAAACGGATAGGCGGCGATTTCGGGCCTGGCCCGCGAAAGCCGGCTGAGCAAAGTGCTCTTGCCGGCGTTTGGTTTTCCCCCCAGGCCCACGTCGGCGATAATCTTCAGTTCCAGCTTCAGCGTTCGGGCTTCACCCTCGCCGCCGGGTGTCGACTGCCGGGGCGCGCGGTTGGTGGCCGACTTGAACCGCGTGTTGCCCTTTCCGCCCTTTCCACCCCGAGCAACAATCACCTGATCGCCCGTTGCGGCCAGGTCCTTCAGCACGAAGTTGCGGCGGGCGTCGCCGATAATGGTGCCGGGTGGCACGCGGATGATCAGGTCCCCCGCCGACGCGCCGTGACACTGGGCACCGCGACCCGGCCGGCCGCTGTTGGCTTTCCAATGTTTGCGATGTGCCAGGGCGGTCAGGCTGTCGACACCTTGTTGGGCGGTTATGATGACGCTTCCGCCGTCGCCGCCGTCGCCGCCGTCGGGCCCACCGCGGGGAACGTACTTCTCCCGACGGAAACTAACGCAACCGTCGCCGCCCCGGCCACCCTCGACGTATATTTCAACTTCGTCGACAAACATGGGAATGTAGTTGAGAGTTGAGGGTTGAGAGTTGAGAGTTGAGGGTTGAGAGTTGAGGGTGCGAAGCCGCAAGCGGTTGGGTTCCGACCACTCTCAACTCTCAACTCAAAAAAAACGGGGACAACCCCAATGGGTCGCCCCCGGGCAATGGGTGCGGTTTGAATATTCAAGCAACTCAGCGGTTGTCCATGACGTTCACGCGCCGGCCCTTGCGGTCGAACTGGACGTAGCCATCGACCAGGGCGTAGAGGGTGTAATCGTTTCCCAGGCCGACACCCTTGCCGGGGTGGAACTTGGTACCCACCTGTCGGACCAGGATATTTCCGGTTCGGACGAATTGGCCGCCAAAACGCTTTACGCCGCGTCGCTGGGCGTTGGAATCGCGACCGTTGCGGCTGGACCCTTGTCCTTTCTTGTGTGCCATGAGTATTTCCTTGCAGTATTTCCTTGCAGTATTTCGAGCGGAACTTCTTGCGGGGACTAGAGTTAGGAGTTTAGGCTGTCAGGGATTCACGGCTTCAGGATTGCGAAGCCGCAAGCGGTTCATCCTGCATCCCTAAACCCCTAAATTCCTAAACTCCTATCGCTACAACCGCGAAACGCTCCGCGAACAGCTACCTTTCTACCGGTAAACCCAGTCGTAGTCAACCTCTCCGGGGATGCCGAAGCGTATCTCTTGCTCGTGTTCGAAGAACTCGTCGCCCGGCCGCCAGAAGTTCAGCTTAAGCGTCTTGCGCGAGAGGCGTCGGCCGGTGCCGATCGGGTCGCCCTTCTTGTAGCGTCCTTCTTCGTCCTTCCAAACGTAGGCGTTGGTCAGCCCCTGCACGTAGATTGAGAACCGGTCGATCCGCGGGTCGAGGTCTTCCCAGGTGGCCACGCCCCAGAGCGTTTCGCCTACCTTGATATCGCGACACATCTCGACCGAAGTGAGGAATTTTCGGTTTCGGTCCTCTCTCATGCGGATCGGCCCCAGCGCGACCGGTATCACGCGATCCGGATAAGCCTTGTTGAACTCCGGGGCTTCCAGCAGGAATTCGGGGATAAAACGGAGGGGCTTGGCCACGAACTCGATCTGGCAGGTGCCGTCCTCCTTCACAACCGGGTGCATGGTCTTGCCTGGGTTGGTGACGCAATAAATCATGTACCAGACCTGTTTCCGCTGCATTTTTCCGCCGGGCTGGGGCATATCCACCCAGATCATACGCACCGGCTTGAACTTGAACTCCAACGCCCAGATGTCGCGGCGGAAGGGCACCTGCTTGGCCCAATCGAACTTCGAGTCGACGGCCAGCAACTCGACGATGTCGTGGCGGCTGAACGATTCCTTCAGTTGCCGCTGGGTATCGATTTCCCGCACCACGCCCGGCGCCAGCCTGCGAAAAGGCTGCTTGGCCCGCGGGGCCGGGTCCTCCTGCGCGCAAAGGTGCGAGCAAATCACGGCCAGGAGCATCATCGCGGCAGGCCACGTCCGGAAGCGCACAAAACGATTCATTGCGTTCACTCTCTCTGCTGACGAAATGACCGGACGGCGAAGCCCGATTCAAGAAAACAACACCTCTTCACCCATCCAGTATAAACCCAAGACCGGCCGGCCGTCAAGATTTACCCTCCCCCCGGAGGGGCGGCTTTCGTGACTGGCCAATCAAGTTGTAAAGCCGCGACCAGTGGTCGCGGTATTGCTCGACAGCGGCCCCACGAACCAACGAACCCCGACCCCGGGGCGCGGCTTTACAATCCCCGGACGGCCCGGCTACTTGACTGGTGCCGAAAAAAGGACCAGGTTTAATTTTCCCGAACGGCCCGGAGGGTGCTTGGCACAAATTAAACCTGGTGCCGTTTTAGGCTTATTGTTTCAATTTTTTTTGTT
>JAUWJC010000241.1 GCA_030607895.1 Pirellulales bacterium | reverse complement strand
GTGGAAAATGGGGACTGGCACTGGGGTGTTGAAAACTCGGTGCAGATATCGGCCGGAAGTGCGGGAAAAACCGTAGCCGCGAGGTGCCTGTCCCCTTTTTCCACGGTGCTCGGTATTCGCCGTCCGACACCATCGGCGACTGGAGTCGCCTCCTACAACACCTCAATTCTTGACCGCTGAACATTCGGGGAGAAAACACTTGAAAACGTACGTCACCTTGTCGGCCGGTATTATCGTTTTTCTGTTCGGCTACGCCAATTGGGCGGCGGCAGACACGAAACTTGCTGCTTTGCAGTCCGACTGGGGATACCGCAAGGCAATCAATCTCGATCCGGCCACCTCGCAGCCCGACAGTGTGGTCTTGGTAGTTCTGACCACGGAGAGCATGGGCAACCCGTACGTACACGTCAACCAGGATGGTTCCGACCTGCGTTTCACCGGGCCCGACGGGAAGACTCCCCTAAGCTACTGGATAGAGAGCTGGGACCGGGCCGGCGTGTCGAAGATCTGGGTGAAGGTTCCCAGTCCAGGCACGGAGAAGATCTACGTGCATTACGGCAATCCAAAGGCCAAACCCGTTTCCGACGGGACGGGCGTGTTCGACTTCTTCGACGATTTCAACGACGGTATCTGGACAAAACACGCCGGCAACCCCGTGATGACACGAACCGAGCCCTGGGAGGCCCGTTGCATCTGCGAGCCGTCGGTGATGTTCGAAGACGGCATCTTCAAGATGTGGTACATGGGATGCAAGACTAGCGTAGGTCGTAATGCGGCCATGGGGTATGCCACATCGCCGGACGGGTTCCTCTGGACAAAGCACCCTGAGAACCCGATCCTGCGCGATCCTCAAGATGCAATCCTGCGGACCACGGTGGTCAAGCATAAGGGCACGTACTACCTGTTCGCCACCGACTACCAGTGGAACGACACTCGGGGGATCATCAGCCGGTGGACGTCGAAAGACGGCCTGCATTGGACCGATAAGACTCCCGTACTGACGCCGACGGAGCCGTGGGAAAGGCCCTTTGATAATACCGGAATTATTATTGAGGATGATGGTACCTGGAGGATGCTCTATGTAGCATCTAGCGGTAAGTTTGGTTATGCATATTCTTCAGACGGGCTGCACTGGACCAAGTACAAAGGCAACCCCGTCATTACGGGCTTTTACGGCGGTGATCCGGGGATGATGAAAGTCGGCGACAAATACTATGCGTGGCATTCGCAGGCGTGCAAAGGGGGGCACTTGCGAATCCATTGCCGGTGGAGCACCGACATGATTCATTGGAAAGAAGTGTATAACAACCCGCAAATAAACTACACCCAGCCGTTCGAGCGGGGCATCGGAAGGGACGAGGTGAACTGGGACAGACACCTGGCCGACGCGGAACTCATGGAACACGACGGGAAGGTTTTCTTGTATTATTCCGGCGCGCAGTGTCCGCTCGGCGTGGCGGTGTTCGACGGCACCTTTAAGCAGTTGGCGGCCCGGCTGGAGCACCCCCCGCTCTCAAAATGGGCGGAGTCGGCATACGGCTGCGTGGAAAACAAGGAACTGAAGATTTCAGACACCGAGACGGACAGCGAGCCGATTTACCAGCGGGCGGCCGGATTCAGCGATCGGGACAAGTATGTTCTCGAATTCCGGGCTTGCTGCTACGCCGGTTACCGCCAGGAGCAAACCCAAACGAAGAGCGAAGGCTGGTCCAGCCGGACAAAATGCTATCCGGCGTCAACTCGCCGCATTGCGGCCGTGATGCGATACGTAGACAACGGCAACTTCGCCCGCTTCCGCATCGAGGACGGCAAAACCACATACTATGAACAGCGCGTGGGCGGCGTCTGGGCGAAGCCGGCCAAGATAGGGGCTAATAACGCTTGCGACGCCGACTGGCACCGTTGGAAAATCGTGGTTGATGGCGAAGACAACTACCTCTATATCGATGGGAAGCATGTCGGCGCCCACAAGAGCAGTTCCGCCTTGGTGAATCGGAACGACCTGAAAATCGGCTTTTCCGTACGCGATACTTTTGCAAGCTTCGACGACGTGCGAGTGAGGAAATACTCCGCCGCCGAACCGAAAACGGAGATAGGCCTCGAGGAGAAAGTCTCGAAGTAGACGTAGGGTGGGTCGAGCAACGCGAGACCCACGCGCAACCGGCAACCAAAATCGCGTGGGGCTCGTTCCTCGACCCATCCTACCACTACTGATTTTGGATTTGGAATTGTGGATTTGCAATTGCCGGCTTGAACGGAGGTAGGGTGTAGTCATGTGTGTCACGGTAGTCAATCCAAAATCCAAAATCAGGTTTCACTCCAGCGGCAGCCGCACCGGCTGACCGCCCTCGGTAATCGACCGATCGATCGCCATGCACAACTCGTGGCTCCGATAAGCGTCGGCGATGTTGCAATGCGACTCGCGATCGGCGAGGATGCACTCGACGAAGTGGTTGATCTCGGCATCGAACGGATGGTGATGCACGTCGGCGGAATCGAGCATGATGGTGGGGAACGTGGCCCAATCCGTCTGGCCCGGCACCCGCTTCCTCGACCAGAGACGGTTGTCGCGCAGCGTGCCTTCGGTGCCTGCCAGGTCGATGTTCATTTGGTAGGGCATTTCACAATCGAACAGCGCCGAGGTCTTGCCGATTATCCCGCCGCGGAACTTCATCACGGCCACCACGTTGGCGTCGTACTCGAAGAGCCCCGTGGTGTTGTTCGATACGGCCGTCACCTCGGCCACTTCGTCGCCGGCAAACCAGCGAACGGCGTCGACCGCGTGGCAGCCGCCCAGGAGCATGGCGCTGCCGCCGGTTTTTTTCTTGCTGTGCAACTCCCAGGCATGATGCGACGGTCCGAGGCCGTGCCAGTAATCGACCTCGACGTAGAACAACTGGCCGATTGCTCCGGACGTCAGTAGCGACTTGATGATTGCAACTTCCGGGCTCCAGCGGGATACGAAGCTAGCCAGGCTTTTCACGCCGGCCTTGGCGACCGCGTCGCGCAATGCCCGGTTTTCTTCCACGGTCAGTGCCATGGGCTTTTCCACCAACACGTGCTTGCCGGCCTCGGCCGCGGCGATGCCCTGTTGGGCGTGTACGTGGCTGGGGCCGGTCACGTCGACAATATCGACCCGGTCGTCCCTAAGCACCTCGTCGAGATCTTCGCGTATCGAGCAGTCCAACTCGTATTGGTTCGCGAGTTGCCGGGCGCGATCTTTTTGCGGGTCGCTGATAGAAACTACGCCGGCATGTGGATTCTTCTTCCAACCGGCTGCATGCGCGTGGGCTACCCACCCGGCCCCGTGAATGGCTACTCCGAGTTTTCCGTCCTGCATGTTTTTGCTCCCAGGTTCGATCGCGATTCGCGCGCACCTAGTACGGTGGTATGTTCAGTTCCGTTTAGCCCCGACGTAACCTGGTTCCCACGCTCTGCTTGGGAACCCGCTACTCTCCAGCAGTACGGTACGGTCCGGTCCCAAGCAGAGCTTGGGACCGAGTGTATGACATGGCCGTCTGGGCTAAACGATTCGACTGCTTGCGCCAATGTACCCGAACGGCCGATACCCTGCAATTGGTGCGGATTGCCTTCGGTCGTTTTTCGGGGGTTGAACCCGACCGCCCTGTTGGCTACCATGAGTCCGAAAAAGGGGACAGGCACCGTCGGCATGCCGGAAACTCCCGAAAAAACCAGTCCGTGACGGAGCCAGTCCCCATTTTCGGACTCCCCTCTTTACAGTTTGAGTTATATGAAACACTGGTGCAAGGAACCGCCTCATGACTTTTCTGGACTACACTGTTCTGGTCGTGTACTTCCTGGTGATGGCCGGTATCGGCGTATTGTCGATGCTGAAGATCAAGAAGCAGGAGGACTTTTTTCTGGGCGGCCGGGGGTTTGGGAAGATACTTCAGGCCTTTGCCGCCTTCGGTGCCGGAACCGGCTCGTACGACCCGGTGGCCACGGGCAGAACGACGTTTACCAGCGGTTTGAGCGGCATTTGGGTGGTGTTCCTGTGGCTTTTCGTCACGCCCTTCTACTGGTTCTTCGGCGTCTGGTACCGGCGGATGCGGCACCTCACCCTCGGCGATTGGTTCGTCGAGCGGTTCCAGAGCAAAGCCATGGGGGCGGCCTACGCGCTTTTCGGAATTGTTTTCTATATGGTCTTCTTGGGGTTGGGCTTCTCGGCCGTCGGCAAGGTCTGCGTCCCGCTGATCGGCGCCGAGACGTTCCAACTGCCCGGTCTGGCCGCCCCCGTGGCGGTCGACGTTGTGCTGATCATCGTGATTGCGGCGGCCGTGTTGATCTACGGGGTCTTGGGTGGACTGAGGGCCGCCTACTGGACCGACCTGATCCAGGGCGTGTTCATCATCATACTTTCCGTGCTGTTGATTCCCGCCGGACTCGACGCCCTGGTCGAGAAGTTCGGCGACCCGCAAACCATGAGCATGGCCGACGGCTTCCGGATCATGCACCAGCAGGTGCCCGACGAGTATTTCCAGATTGCCGAGACCCCAAGAAGCGGCGAATTCCCGTTGCACTACATTGTGGCCATTACGCTGCTGAACCTGATCGGGATCGTGGTGCAGCCACACTTCATAGCCATCGGCGGCGGCTCGGCCAAGACGGAGAACACCGCCCGGTTTGGACTGATGGGCGGTACCTTCATGAAACGCTTGTGCAGCGTCGGCTGGGCAATGACGGCGCTAATCGTACTGGCCCTGATGGCCGATAACGTGGAACTGGCCGCCGACCCGGATCAAGTTTGGGGCGTGGCCGCCCGAGAGATACTCGGCCCCTTCAACCTGGGGCTGGTCGGCCTGATGCTGGCCTGCCTGGTGGCCGCTTTGATGTCGTCGGCCAGTTGCTACATGCTGATCATCTCCGGGCTGATTGTGCGCAACGGCTACGCCGCTTACGTCAACCCGAACGCCAGCGAGCGGACGTACATTATGGCGGGCCGATTGGCCGGCGGGTTGGTCATCGTGGGAGGCGCGGCCCTTGCGTTGTGGTATCAAAATGTTTTCGAGCAACTCAAGATCACCTGGGAGTTGCCGATAATCTTTGCCGCCCCGTTTTGGTTGGGTATGTTCTGGCGTCGGGCAACGAAATCGGCGGCCTGGCTAACGCTGGCGTTTTCCACGCTGCTGTTTTTCGTGGTTCCCGGCGTTCTACCGTTGGCCATGCCGGGTCTTGCCGAGAACCCTCGCTACTTGGCAACCAACGAGATCGTCACCACGATCGTATCCCGGCCCGCCGCCCCCGCCGATGTTGCCCGACGCCGTGGAGCGATCGGCTTGTTTCGGCAGGACGTCGAGAACTGGCTCAAGCAGAACGGTTCGCGGAATGAAGAAGGGGCGATCGAACAATTCGGCCCTTGTCCCGCACAGCTTGCCCGGGGCGAAATTATCGAAGACAAGTTCACAACCGGCGGCAAGGCCGTCTACTGGAAAGGGAAAGTCGAGCCGATCGATCAAGCGGACAAGAGCAGCGCCTTGGAAGAAGTGTCGAGACCGCGGCAAGGCGACCACACGACAATCATTCGGCAACGATATCGGTCCGACTGCCGGATGCGGGGCGTGGGAAGCTTCAACCTGGATTTCCTGATCTACGATCTGCTGGGCGTACCGTTGGAAGACGTGGACAAGGCCACGCTGGAAACGCTACGGCTACCTACCCGTGTGGTCCTGCCCTTCTTGGTGATGATCATCTTCAGCCTCCTCACGCCGCGCGACGACAAGCAAGTCCTCGACCGTTTCTACGTGAAGATGAAAACGCCCGTCACGCCGGACCGGGAAATCGACAAGCAAGAGTTGGAAACGTCTTACGCGAATCCCTCGCGTTTCGACGATCGGCGGCTTCTGCCCTATTTCGGTCTGGAAATTCAGCGGCCCCGTTTTGTGGATATCTTGGGTTTCATTGTTGGATTCCTCATCTGCTTCGGAATCGTATTGCTTGCATCGTGGCTGGCGAACCTGGGAAGCTAGATGGAATCAGGCCACGGATGAAACACGGATCAGACACGGATAGAGAAAAAGCAGCCGTTGACGGACTTTGGAAACTGAGCCGGGATGCATCTCGCAAACAAGCAAGCAAGGGGCTCACACCAAGACGTTAAGAAGAAAGGAAGGGGGCTCACGCAAAGACGCCAAGAAGGAAAGAGAGGGTGCCAACTTTGCGTCTTGGCGGCTTTGCGTGAGATTTCTTCTGCGTTCTACGCGAGATTCCTTCTGGTCTGTTCCGCAGGGGAACGTTCGGGCGCCGGCCGGACGAATCAGGCGGCACTCGAAATCCGGCCTCTCAATCCGTGTTTGATCCGTGTTTGATCCGTGGCCTATTAATCTTTGCATAATCAATGCGCGAATCAAGGTTGGGTGCGAAGCCGCAAGCGGACGGGTCCTAGCGATTTTTCCTCCGGCGCGGGTCTTTTCGATCACGTCCCCCCGGCAAATGGTTCGGCCGGGCCGCACGCAACTGGCCGCCGCACCCGAGAGCCGCCGATTAAGATACCGATACATAGGATTTTCGTCGGGCATGGATGCGCCCAGAGTCGAGCCGAAAAAGGGACCAGGTTTAATTTGTGCGAAGCACCCTCCGGGCCGTTGGAGGC
>JAUWJC010000461.1 GCA_030607895.1 Pirellulales bacterium | reverse complement strand
TTTTGGATTCTCGATTCCAACCACGGATAACACGGATGGGCACGGATAGGAATTTGGGTCGATCTTCGACCGGATCGACTTTAACGTGGCAACCGACGAGGGCACCAACGCGGCGCTGCTGACGGGGCTGATCGTACCCAACGTCCATTGCCCCTCCGACTCCAAGGCCCGACTGCTCGACCACGAGCGGTTCAACACCTGCGGCGGGTGCGACTACGGGACGGGGCCGGCCGGCACCAAGTCGATGGGCCAGTCGTACGCTCCCAGCGGCGGGCCGCTCGACATGAACGGCTGCGCAATTCCCGCCTGGCCCGACGGGCGAAACTGTCAAAGCAGCAGCGGCGGCAGAATGGACAAAGGGGCACCCGGCATGTTCGCCGCCGTCGCGCCGCGGCCGATCCGTTTGACGGACACCGTTGCCATGTCCAAGCGGTCCCAGAAGCGTTGAAGGGTTGACAACCTCGGCTGTCGGGCTATACCATGTGAACAGTACCTATCTCTATCAGCCTTCCCAAACGATAGGAGTCTAGCTCATGTCTATTAGCCGGCGACAATTCATCAAGAGATCGGCGGCCGCGACGGCGCTCGGTCTGCCCATGGTTGCTTCGTCCCGCGTGCTTGGGGCCAACGATGAGATACTTGCGGGCGTGGTCGGCCTTGGAGGCCGCGGTTCACATGCCCACATTCCGGGATTGCAGGGTCAGAAGGGCGTAACGGTCGTGGCGCTGTCCGACCCGGACAAGCAGAAGCTCGGCTCCCGGGCGGAACAGTTCGAGAAAAAGTACGGCCACAAGGTCGACGGGTACCAGGACATGCGCAAGATGTTCGTCCGCAAGGACATCGACGTGATCGGCAACGCCACGCAGAACTACTGGCACGGGCTGAGCACGATTTGGGCCTGTCAGGCCGGCAAGCACGTCTACGTCGAGAAACCCCTGTCGCACTACATCTGGGAAGGCCGGCAGATGGTTAATGCCGCCCGGAAGCATAACTGCCTCGTGCAGTGCGGCACCCAACGCCGCTCGCAAAAAAACATACCCGAGGCAATCAAGTGGCTCCGCGAAGGTCATCTGGGCAAGATCACCTGCATAACGGCCTTTGCGAACAAGCCGCGCGGGTCGATTGGCAAGCGTGACACGCCGCTGGAGATTCCCGACTACATCGACTACGACATGTGGTGTGGCCCGGCCAAAAAGGGGCCGATCTACCGCAACCGGCTCCAGTACGATTGCAGTTTCTGCTGGAACACGGGCGACGGCGAGTCGTGCAACCAGGGTGTTCACGAAGTGGACGTGGCGCGCTGGGTTTTGGGCGAAACGTCGTTGCCCCGGCGAGTGATGAGCATCGGCGGCCGGTTCGTTTGGGACGACGCGGCCGACGTACCCAACACACAGATTATCTGCTACGATTTTCCCACCGCGCCCATATTGTACGAGGTGCACAACATGCGGGCCGCAAAGGGTTCGAACGAGATACCCACCTTCCGCGGCGTGCGGACCGGCGTGGCTGTGGACTGCGAAGGCGGATGGCTCTCCCTGCCCGGCTGCGTTGCTTACGACAAGAACGGCAAGAAGATCAAGTCGTTTCCGGGCGGCGGCAACCACTTCGTCAACTTCATCGACGCCGTCAAAAGCGGCAAGAAGGAAGACCTCAACGCCGACGTACTCGTCGGGCACCTCTCGACTCGCATTACCCACACGGGCAATATCTCGTACCGCGTCGGCGAGAAGGCCGGCCAGGCAGCCTGCGCCAAGCAGGTCAAGGGCGTACCCGTTTTCAAGGAGATGTACGACCGGTTCGTCAAGCACGTCAAGGCGCACGAAATCGATGTTGACGCCAAGACGATCACCCTGGGACCGTGGCTGGAGTGCGACGACGCCAACGAGTGCTTCAAGAATCACGACGAAGCCAACAAGCTGGTCAAGGGTTTCTACCGCGAGCCCTACGTAGTACCCGACCTGTCGGCGTAGCGAGTGGGCGGTTGAGGTGCGAAGCCGCAAGCGGCCGGAGTAAGGGAGAGAACGGATGAACGTAATGGTTGCCGGGGGAGCCGGCTACATCGGCTCGCACGCGGTCAAGCAGTTGATCGAGGCCGGCCACAAGGTGATTGCCATCGATAATCTGTACCGTGGACACCGACCGGCTGTCCACCCGGAGGCGGCTTTCGCTCAAGTCGATTTGGCCGACACCCGGGCGATTGCCGATCTGCTGGGCGAGCACAAGGTCGACTGCGTTATGCACTTTGCCGCGCTGGCCTACGTGGGCGAGTCGGTTACCGAGCCGCTCGACTACTACCACAACAACACCTCGGGTACGGTCAGCCTGCTTCGAGCGATGAAAGCAGCGGGCGTGAAGCGGCTGGTGTTCAGTTCCACCTGCGCCACTTACGGCGAACCGGAGAAAACACCAATCGTCGAGACCATGCGGCAGGAGCCGATCAACCCCTACGGATGGTCGAAGTGGTGCGTGGAGCGGATACTCAAGGACTACGGCGCGGCCGACGGGCAGTTCGCCTTTGTTGCGCTGCGATATTTCAATGTGGCCGGCTCGGCCGCCGACGGATCGATTGGCGAAGACCACCGGCCGGAAACGCATCTGATTCCGCTGCTGCTTCTGGCCGCCTTGGGGCGCCGCGAGAAGCTCACCGTGTTCGGTACCGACTATCCCACGCCCGACGGAACTTGCATTCGCGACTACATCCACGTCGAAGACCTTTGCACCGCACACATCCGGGCGATGGAAATGCTCGAGCCGGGTGATCAGCGGTTCTACAACTTGGGGATCGGCCGAGGTTACTCCGTCAAGGAGGTGATCGACGCAGCCCGAAGAGTCACCGAAATCGACATTCCAATCGAGTACGGCCCGCGCCGCCCGGGCGATCCGGCCATTCTCTTTGCCAATGCCCAAAAGATCCAAGACGAATTGGGTTGGACCGCCCGATACACCGACATCGAGCAAATCGTCGCCACCGCCTGGAACTGGTTCAAGAACCATCCGGACGGTTACGAGGAGCCGAATTAGGTCTCTTCCGTTTTGCTTTATGTGTTTGTAAAGCCGCGACCAGTGGTCGCGGAAATCAAACGACGCATCGTGTTTTCCGCTCCTGTCGACCGCGACCACTGGTTGCGGCTTTACAGGATTCGACATCGCAACCCCTTTCGGCCCGGGCTTGGCACAAGACTTGCGTCTTACATCGATTGACCATCACCGGAGGTTAATCAGATGACTCTTCCATTCGGGACAAAAGCGACCTTTCCGAGGCGTCCGGGACGATTTGTTCCATTGGATTGCGGTGGTGGTGAAGGGCGGGCGGTGCAAGAATGTGCCGGCCGCCCCGAATGTAGTGTGCATAAATTGCAGGACGTCTCACGGTCAGGCGGCCGCTTCCGAAAGCCATTGGCCGGTGCCGGCTGCCCCAAAGACGGGAGGTTCTAGCTATGAGACATGGACTGACGTTTGTAGTGGTGGTTGCCGTGTTGTGGGCCGTTGCCTCAATCGGGATGGCCCAGGAGACGAAGCCGCCGAAAGATGCCGACGCCCAAAAGGCGGCAAGCAAGACCGAGGCTCCGACCCCTGCCCAGTTGCGGGCGAAGATTCACCGCACGATGGCAGCGCTGATCGAGGCCCAATCGGCCGAAAAGCCCGACCAGGCCAAAGTCGAGAAGCTGACAAAGCAGCTCCAGAACTTGCGTCAAAAGGTCTGGGCAAGCGGACCGGCAGCAGCCGGCCGAGCGGGCGCTTGGCAAGGCGCGTGGGGCGGTCCCCGAATGGGATACGGTCCCGGCCGAGGTGGTCCCGGCATGGGATACGGCCGAGGGCCCGGTTGGGGCCGTGGTCCGGGTCCAGGATACGGTCGCGGTCCC
>JAUWJC010000401.1 GCA_030607895.1 Pirellulales bacterium | reverse complement strand
GGGGGCCGGGGGCCCGGGGGCCCCCCCCCAAACCCCCGGGGCCAAAACCGGCCCCTGTTTAATTTGCCGGCACGGCCGGGGTGGGGGGTCCCAAAAAATAAAACGGGGCCCTTTTTGGGGCCCCATCCGCCGGTCAAGTTCGCCGCCTGCCACCGATCGACCGGCAGCGTCCGATTCCCGCCGATAATTACGCGAACCGGCTACCCGAAAGCCCAATTCCCGTTTACCCGAGCACGGGCTATTGAAGTGGCCAGTGTTCCTTTTCAACCCATGTCTGGGGTCCAGATAGCCGGCTTTTCGTCGGCCGGTTTTTGGCTTTCGGGCGTCCATAGTTTTCCGGGCTCGGCACCCGACGCACCGGGCACAACCAACGAAGGCTCTTCTTCCGGTGGCTCTTCAGCCAGGCTTCCGTCAGGCCGAATCAGGCCCGTCTGAACCAGCAACTCGGTCAGTGCTTGGGCCACGCCCGGCTCGCGAAGGTGGTCGCTCCGCAAGTGGTCGATCAAGCGGAACATCTCCTCGGCCTCCATCCGTTCCACGCGGACCGGCAACTCCAGCAGGTCCCACGGCGCACAAGACTCACCTTTCGACGTCACCGCCCGGCGGCCCCGCTCGATATATTCCAACGCCCGATCGGAGTCGTCTTCTGTTCGAGCCAACACACCGAGGGTCCGAAGTTGCTCCTCCTTGCCGTCGAAGCTCGGTCGATCGACCAGGACCCGACCGAACTTCCGCAGAGCTTTTAGGATACCGAACACTATCGCCCGGCTGTATGCATCGAGCAACTGCTCGTCCGACAGCTTGTCGGCCGTCACGCGCGCCAACCGCACCAACGGGAGTTCATCGAGTGGTGTTTGTTCGGGATCGATCGGTCCCAGTTCGGGCAGGCCGAGTTGGGCTCGTAGCTGGTTGAAATCGAACTCCTCGCCGGCCCGCTCGCTCCAGGATTCCAGCAACATGACGGCGGCCAAAACCTTAACGCGGTTGGCATCGTCACGGGCAACCTGCTCCGGCGTGTTCTCGTCAAAAAGTCCCAGCGGCAAGTGCGGCCATTCCTCCAATACGACGTGGCGTATGTGCTCCTCGGTGAGCTTTTCGACTTGCTCGATGGTAATGCCTTCCGGTGCCCGCCAAGAACGCCGTAGCATCTCTTGACTGGCCGAGACCTGGCCCATTATCTCCTGCCGCGTGTCGCCTGGCAGCCCGTCGCCGGCTATATCGCCCAGCAGGGCTTCCGCCTCGCCCAAATTCCGCGACGTTATGCCAAATACCTCCAGCCGCGCTTCTCGGTCGGTCTGCCGTCCAAAGAGCATGGCCTGACCCAGCGCCCTGGGAATCGTTTCCGTGGTTAGCCCTTCCGCGTTCTCGGGCATTGGACGGTTGAGCAACCAGCAGGCCGCCCGCGGTGGCGTCTCGCCCTCCTTGAGCGAAGCGGAATCGACGGGAGTCTCAATCGTCCGAGGCGACGCGGCCAGCGCCGCTTGCAACTGCTCGGGATCCTCGACATCGTATGTCAGCATCAGCACGTCGAGGTTATCGCCCAGCGGATCCTCGCCCAAGAGCAGCACCAGCGCTTCGGCCTCCACCGCGTCTTCCAAGGGAACATCCAACGAAGCGTACTTGTGCAGGGCTTCGATCCAGCCGGGTGTGTCGGCCAGCCAGCCGCGTAGCAAGGCCAGGTTCCGCCAGATTGCCGGCACATCGCCCACCTCTTCGGCCAGCAACGAGAGTTGCTGCTCCGACGCCTGCCAGTTGACCTGCTTGGCCAGTTCCATTGCCTCATCGAATCGGGCTTTCCACGGCACGTCTTCCGGGCAATCCACCAGCATCGGGTCGTCCTTGATCAGAAGTGGTACGACGAGGGAACGGTTCACCTCAGCGATCATTCCAATCAAGCGATTATCTTCTTCTTCTTCGGCAATCACTGCCAGCAATTGCAGAATCGCTCGGCTAGCCCGTATCTGGCCTTCAGACACCAAAACCTGGGCTACCACTTCCATCGCCTCGTATATCCGGCCGTACATGGTTTCCTTCGCTGCCGCCAGCGCTCGCTGCAACTTCCTCATGCCCGCAGCGCCATCCTCGGTCCCCGCGGCCAGGATCGCCGATTCGGCCAAGGCGATCTGGTTGTCTGGGTACTTCTGGAGGAACCTGGCAACAACGGCCCCGGCCTTGTCGAGTTGGTCCAGAAACCGCAGCAATCGCGCCTTGATCGCCAAGAGGCACGCCTTGTCGGGATGCTTCTGTTCGAGGCCCTCGATGTGTCTTAGACAGGCTAGAAACTGCTCGCCCGATACCATCCGGTCGATCTGTCGCAGATCGCCCAGCAGTTCCGGACAACAGAATTTGATCTTCTTGCCAGTTCCACCCGGACAGAGAGAATAAGGGCCGATCGCCATTAGGAAATAATCCTCGTTGGAGGTGCTGCTTGTTGACCCGCCGCCGGTCCACGGAACTTCGATCGTAGCATATCGAGGTCCGAACGCGGAAGAGGCAAACCGTTTTCTGTCCAAAGGGTTACACGAATGCAAACCTGCCTCAGAGGGGCACCCCGGCCGAAAAAGGGACCAGGTTTAATTTGCCGGAACGGCCCGGAGGGTGCTTCGCACAAATTAAACCTGGTCCCCTTTTCGGCTCAAAGGCCGTAGCACGGTCTTGTGGGTATCGGTAGTAGCACAGTCCGGTACCAGCGGTGTAAATGTGGGGGTTCTCGGGTATTCCAGAGGTCTTGCGTGTTCTCGAAGGCTTTACCGATCAAAGAATTGGCGGATTCCTGTCGGTTTTTGACGGTTATTTCTATTCTGTGGGCTGGGATTCGCCGATTAGCCAGTTGTGGAACTCTGTGGTTGGCTGATTGCTGCGCACCGAAGGTGCCAGTCTGCCGCCGCGTTAAGGAGGACAACCTGGTGGACATGGCGATAAAGCGCATCTTGGTAAATCTGGCACTACTTGTCTGGGTTCTCTGTGGCCAAACCCTGGCTCAGCGGTCTGAACCGCAGCCGCTTGGCGCCGAATCTAAATCGGTGGAACCGGTTCAGCCCGAGACACGAGATCAGTTGAATCCGGACGATTCGCGCTACCAGTCTTTGGAAGAGGAATCATCGGTTGGGCAATGCTGCGAGTTGTGTGGCGGCGGCGCGTATTGCCCACCAGACTGGTACGTGGATCAAGGTGTTAGAATCTGGCATCGCTGCAGACCGCGCCAAGTCCCGCTTGCCGGCGATTTCACGTCGACATACTTCATTTCAGAAATCGAAGGCCAAGACCTGTGGAAGGTGAGCGGTACGGAAATCCCCGGTGGGCGGCTGACCACAAAGTCGTTTGGTTTCGACGTCGCTACGGGATACGACATCACGTTGGGACATTACCTGGGCCGCGACACGAAGAACCGCGACCACTTCGTCGAATTCACGTATTTCGGCATGAACGATTGGGAAGTCTCACTGGGCCTTATTGGGGATACCCAACCTGCCTACCAAGGTGAGACATGGAACCAAGCCGAATACGACCAGTACATCGCCGGCACCAGGATTCCCATCGTCTCTGGGTATGTCGGCAGTTTGATAAGCAGCTATCCGGCGGTGACCATTGGTGCTTTTGGATACACCTTCGCGGACGGTTCGGTTGCCACGCCCGACGATGCGGTAATCAGCCGGGCCTTCAATAATGTCCAGAATTGTTCGGTTACGTACCGATCGACAATCGACAACTTCGAGCTAAACATGCGTATCCGGCCCCGCGGACGGAACGACCGCCTGGTGTTGCATTCCAACGGTAGGTGGCGGCGGGAATGCCAGCAAGGTTGGTTCATGTCGTATTTGTTCGGAATGCGCGTGCTGACCCTGGACGAGGGGTTCTGGCTGTACACTAGCGGTAGTCGCTATGGTGCCGAATTGTGGATCGGTCCGAGTGGGCCCGAATATATCCCCACGGCGGATCCCACCTATACGAAGTCCGGTTCGTTAGTCATCTCCACGCATAACAGGTTGGTCGGCCTCCAGTTCGGCGGCGATTTGATTCGCCGCCATTGTCTATGGGAGTGGGGATTTCGGTACAAAGTCGGGGCGATGATGAACTTCGCCGACCAGACAAGCCGACTCGTTGCACGGCAAACCGACCCGAGTCTTCCCGCGGTCACTCTTACTCGTCATGCAACCGTCGACGGGGCCTCGGCACTCGCCGACTTGGGCGTTGTGGGAAGCTACAAGATATTACCCAACGTGACTTTTCATGCCGCTTGGGACTGGATGTGGATTGCCGGCCTGGCGTTGGCGCCCGAGCAAATCGTCCACCAACGAGATACCGGACCCCGCGTCAACGACAACGGTTGGCTGTTCTTCCAAGGGCTCACCCTCAACTTGGAATGCAACTGGTAAGGCGAGCAGCGATGGGTAAGGGGCTGGGGGCAAGAAAAAGGCGCGGTAGATGGTCCTCCCGCTCTCCACCTTTCGCAAATCGGGCCGAAAAAGGG
>JAUWJC010000264.1 GCA_030607895.1 Pirellulales bacterium | reverse complement strand
GAAGCAATGATTGGGTACGTCAAACGGCAAAACAACTCGGCCTGGAATCGACACTCCGTGCCCCCCATCGCCCAAGAAAAGCCGACGGCAATCAATAACTACCCAATAAGCGCGCCTGTCCCCCTTTTCCCAGGGTTGGGTACGTGACAACCAACCACCGCGGAGCAAATCAGATGACCTGGCAAGAGCGAATCTCCGTCGACCCGGCCGTCTGCCATGGGCAGGCATGCATCAAGGGCACCCGGATCATGGTTTCCGTTGTGTTGGATAATCTGGCGGCCGGCGTCGACATGAAAGGTCTGCTCGCCAGCTATCCGTCTCTCAGCGAAGAAGACGTTCAGGCAGCCATCGCCTACGCGGCCCAGTTGGCCCGCGAACGCACTGTCCCACTCCCAACAGGACCTGCTTGATGGGCAAGTTCAAGCTGGACGAGAACATGCCGAACGAAGCAACCGCCGTGCTTCGCGAGGCGGGCCATGACGCCGTGTCCATCATGGATCAGCAGTTGGGTGGCCAAGCCGACGAAAGCGTGGCGACCGTCTGCCGACAGGAAGGCCGGGTGGTGGTGACGCTTGATCTGGACTTCGCCGACATTCGCGCTTATCCGCCGGCCGACTATCCCGGCATTATCGTCCTGCGACTTGCCCGGCTCGACAAACAACGCGTTCTGTCGGTCATGCGGCGACTTATACCTCTTGTCAGTCAAGAGGCGCTCACAGGCAGACTCTGGATCGTCGGTGAGTCATCGGTTCGCGTGCGCGAGTGAGGGCTTCGGCGACCACGGCCCCGACTCACTGCCCGCCGGACAACTCGCGGATGTCGGTCTCGTTTAGGGCCCGGCCGTAGATGCGCAGGTCGCGAAGACGGCCGTTTAGGTAGTCGTGCTGGCCGAAGCCGATCTTTAGCGGCACGTTGTTGGAAAGGTCGTAGTCTGCCGGATCGAACCGTGACGAGCCGGCCACGCATCGGCCGTCGACGTAGAGCTTGAGCCGATCGCCCGACTTGACGGCCGCCACGTGCCGCCAACCCGGGGCCAAAGCCCGATCGTACGTCGCACACTTGCCGGCCTCCAGCGAGTAGACGTGCCCGGAGGGAAGCGTGCCGCAATAGAGCCGCCCGTTGAACACGGCCATCGACCAGGCGCGGCGGTACTTTACGTCGGGCGTGGTATCGAGCCGGCCGGTCGAGGTCCAGCGGGTGCCGCCGTCGTAGCGATGGACTTCCGCCAGCGGGAGCGTCCCGGCGTAGAGTTTCCCATTGTAGACGGCCATGGCCATGACTTCCTTTTCCTTGCCCAGCCGGCCGCGGTGCGTCCAGTTCCGCGGCCCGTCGAATCGAAAGACCGAGCCGGTCGGCCAGGTGCCGACGTGGATTCGACCCTGGTAAACGGCATTGGTGTAGACCTGGCTGGTTTCGGGGACGGGCCCGAGCCGGGTCCAATCGGTGCCGCCGTCGTAGCGGAAGAACCCGCCGCCGTCGTAGCTCATTCCGTACAACTGACCGTTGTGGACTGCCAGGTGGACCACCCGCAAGCCGGGACAGCCGCACGAGGTCCATTTCCGCCCGCCATCGTAGCGGTACATGCCGCGGGTGCGGGGCCTGTCTCTCCACGCGCCCGAGATGCCCGTGCCGGCGTAGAGCTTTCCGCGGAAGACGGCCAGCCCACCGATGGCCCGCACGTCGGCCACCTTGCCGCAGTTGGTCCAGCCGGTTCCACCTTCGTATCGATAGACGGTACCGCCGAAGATCTTGTTTGGCGACTCCGGCAGGGCGGACCCGCCGCCGCCGTAGTACGCGACGCCGGCGTACAGTTTTCCGTTATACACGGCCAGCGAGGTGACCGAGTTGCACGGGTCGGGGCTTCCGCAGTCGGTCCACTTGCTCCCGCCTTCGTATCGATAGACGTGGCCCGATTCGTCCTGGCCGGGCTCCCAGGTGGCCGCATAGAGCTTGCCGTCATAAACGGCCAAGGCAAACACGAAGTGGCAATTCCCCGGCCGGCCGCAGTCGGTCCAGGCGGGCTCGATCCGGGCGGCGTCGATACCGAACGCCAGGTTCCGCCAGTTCGATTGGGCCGACGTTACGCCGGCGTAGTTCATAATGCCCAGCGTGGCTCCGGTCCGCGTGGCCGGATCGTACTTGTCGAGGATATCGCCCAGCACGTCGTCCAACTCGGCCTCGGTGTGCAGCCACACGGCGACCGAGAAATCACCCTTGCCCGGCCGGAGCGATTCGGCATCGGGTACCTCGATGTAGTCGTCGATACCGTCGAACGTTGCCCCGTCGGATTGCTCCAACTTGACGCCGTGGTTGGTGCCGTGGTTTCCGTTGCCGGACGAGTCGCGGCAGTCGCCCGTCAGCTTCCAGTGCCCCACGAGCCCCGCATTCGGCGCGGCCAGGCAGGTGCTCGCGAGCAGGCACAAGACACATCCAATCGCCGGCGAGACATTCTTCCGCATGTTGGCATTCATCATCAGTTCCTTCTTTCTCTGGGAGTGGCGTGGCAAAGGCAAGCAACTCAGGGCTTGCCCCGTGACAAATGGCTGCACTGCCCGATTGTGTCCCGGCCCCGGGCGGGATGTCAATAACGCAACCATTTGGGATGAAAAACGGGGGATAAAAAACGGGACAGGTCCGATATTGGCAAGATACGGAGACTTCTTGGCCTGCTTCCTCTTGCGTTCTTGCACGCGATCACGGGAACGAGGAAAGGCGATGCCTTGCCCAGCCTGCCAATACCGGACCTGTCCCGTTTTTTGGCTCCTACAGGCTGGGATCGGTTACACTTCGTGGGGGTTGTCGGCTCTTCTTGCTTGTGGTTGCGGATTGCTTACAGGCTGGGATCGGTTACACTGATCGGGCAGTAAACCCAGCCCCTCACCTCTCGAATTCCTCCTGGGCTGGAAATTTCTGGCCTGGACGAGTAAACTAAAGGGGGGACGTGGAGCTCTTCAATTTTCTTTTCGGAGGTTTCCTGATGGCATGTCGGGGAGTTCGTGGAGCAACAACGGCCGATGCCAACACTAGCGAAGAGATTCTCAAGGCAACTCGGCAACTGTTGGCGCTGATTATCCGCCAAAACGGCATCGAAGCGGCCGACGTGGCCAGCGCGATCTTCTCGACCACCGACGACTTGGACGCCGAGTTTCCCGCTCTGGCCGCCCGGCAGTTGGGCTGGCTCGACGTGGCCTTGATGTGTACGCACGAATTGGACGTACCCAAGTCGATGCGCCGCTGCATTCGTGTCCTGCTGCACTGGAACACCGACAAGCCTGCCGGCCAGATTACCCACGTCTATATCAAAGACGCCGCCCGGCTCCGCCCCGACATCTGCAAAATACCGCCCGTCGATTGGGACGAGCTAAACCAGTGGATTGCCGAGCACCTCAACAAAGAGGCCAAACCCAGCCGGCAGTAGAGCAAGGGGTTCAGGATTCAGGGTTCAGGATTTGTGAGCAAACGTGGAACTGCAAGTCCTGAACCCTGAACCCTGAACCCTGAACCCTGGTCCCTTCTTTTCAATGTACTCGACGGCCTTTTCCAACTGGGGGTCGGTGAAGGGTTCGGGGGCGTCTTCGGGTGGCGAATCGTTCGGGCGGTAGACGTCGCGATGGAGGCGGTCGCCCAGCAGCTTGGTAAGTTCTTCGCCCTCGACTTTCACCTCGTACCCCTTGTTGGGGCTAACGCCCCAGTGGCCGTTGTCTTCGGCGTCGGAGGTGCGATGGATGTTCCGGCCGTTGGGTCGCCAATAGCTGGCGGTGGTCAGCTTCAGCACGCCTTGCCCCGATTCCAGGTCGATTACTTCCTGGACGGTTCCCTTGCCCCAACTGCGCTGCCCAACCACTACCGCCCGATTGTGGTCCTGGAGACAGGCGGCAACGATCTCGCTGGCGCTGGCACTATACTGGTTGATCAGCACTGCCATGGGAAATCCGGTGTAGGTGTGTCGCTTGCCGGCCGTGAAGGTCTCGCGGATGCGTCCGTCGCGTCGTCGGGTGGTGACGATCACGCCGCTGTCGACGAACAGATCGCAAACGTCGATGGCCGCCGTGAGCAGTCCGCCCGGATCGTTCCGCAAGTCGAGGATCAGCCCGCGCATCCGGTGTTTGGTGAGCCACTTGAGCGCGTGCTCGAGTTCCTCGGGCGTTTTTTCGGCGAAGGTGTTGACGCGGAGGTAGCCGATGCGGTCGTGTCCTTCGAGGAAGTAGTTCCAGGCCCCGTCGGGCTCTCTGGTATCACCCAGCACGGTGTCGACCTGGATTACGTCGCGGACGATTTTGACGTCGATCGGTTTATCGTCGCCGACGTGCAGGATAGACAGGAGAATCGGCTCACCCGGCTTGCCGCGCATCCGATCGACTGCATCTCGAAGCGACAGTCCTTGTGTGCTTTGATTGTCGATTCGGAGGATTTTGTCTCCGGCGCGAATTCCGGCCTCGTAGGCGGGCGTTCCCACCATTGGGCTCATCACGGTGAGTTGTTTCGTCTGCGGATCCAACGAGACCTGCATACCCAGCCCGCCGAACTTCTGATCGAGCGACTCCTGAAACTGCTCAACCGCGGCCGGGCTGATGTAGGCGGAGTATTCGTCCAGGCGGCTCACCATGCCCTGCATGGCGCCCTGGAACAGTTCGGATCGATCGATCTTTTCCAAGTAGCGATCGTCGATCTGGTCCATTGCGTAGACGAGTATCTGCCCGTAGCGGTCCGCGTTCAGATAGCAAACCAGCGACAGAGCGGCGAAGACCAGCAGCAGGTGGAAATTGCGACGAGGCATCGACACTTACGGAGATAAGTGGTCAGTGGCTAGTGGTCAGTGGCTAGTGGTCAGTGGCTAGTGGTCAGTGGCTAGTTACTCGCTGCCCAAAGCGGTGCCGGGTAGTTCAGGACATGCCGACAGGCTGTGCTGGTTCGCGTGCCAGCGGCAATCACCAGAAGTTGACAACTAGCCACTGACCACTAACCACTAGCCACTGACCACTGGCGTTTGGCCACTAACGTTTGGAGAACTGCGAGGCGCGTCTGGCGCCGCGGAGTCCCGGCTTCTTTCGCTCTTTCATCCGGCTGTCCCGGGTCAAGAGCCCCGAATCTCGCAGGGTCTCTTCCAACTCCGGATCGAAGATCTTCAGCGCTCGGGCGATTCCCAGCTTGCAGGCGTCGGCCTGGCCGGTGTTGCCGCCACCGCCGACGCGGATAATCACATCCACTTCGTCGCGCTTGCCGGTGTGCTCCAGCGGGGCAAGCAAGGCCTGACGATGCTGCTCGTTCGGGAAGTAATTATCCAACGGACGCTTGTTGACGTAGATTTTGCCGTCGCCCTTACGGACACGCACGCGGGCAACCGACGACTTGCGTCGTCCGGTTCCCAGTGCATCGTCGGCCGGGTTGGGTTTGGTTGTGGTGGCTTCTGCCATCGATGTGGTTCCTTACTTCACTCCGAGTTCTTTCGGCTTGGGGTTCTGCGCCTGGTGAGGATGCTCTGGGCCGACGTAAATCTTCAGCTTGGACAGCATTTGCGTGGCCAGCTTGTTCTTGGGTAGCATCCGGCGGACGGCCTCGCTGAGGATCAATTCGGGCTTCTTGGCCTTCCGCTCGGCGGCCGACTCGCTCTTCTGACCCGGATATCCGGTGTACCAAGTGTACTGCTTCCGGTCCCACTTATTGCCGGTGAACACTATCTTGTCGACGTTGACCACGACAACGTAGTCTCCCGTGTCCACGTGGGGCGTATAGATTGGGTGATGTTTGCCCATCAGGATCACGGCAATGTCGCTTGCCAGCCGGCCTACAACCTTGTCGGCGGCATCAACCAGCCACCACTGGCGCTGGATTTCGTCAGGCCGAGCCATGTAAGTCTTCATCTTCACCAACTCACTAGTGGTTTGTCAATTTTCATTTGACGAGTAGCCATCAGCGGGAACTGACGATTCGTACACTGTTCACGGGGCATCTCGTGGTAGTAGGGATAGGTGTTTAGGGGGTTAGGATTGCGAAGCCGCAAGCGGTTCTTCTTGCACCCTAACAGTCTGAGCGAAAAATGGGTAAACGCGTATTTTAGCCGTTTGCCCGTCTGCTGGCAAGGGGGCCCGGCCAACGTGGTTTTGTCGGGGTGCAGGAACGGACTTCTTGCGGCTTTGGGAAAACTGTAGGGTGGGGCGAGCGAAGCGAGCCCCACCAACCATGATTCGGCTGTTTTCTGGTGGGGCT
>JAUWJC010000177.1 GCA_030607895.1 Pirellulales bacterium | reverse complement strand
AATCTATGGCCGCGTCGAGTATATGTGGACGATGCCCATTGTACCACTGGACGATCGCCGCCAACTCGGATCGAAACGAGGTGCGCGCGTGGGCCTTCGGTCGCCGTGAGAAGGTGCGATGCAATACAGAGTGTAATCAGCGCCTCGGTCGGTTTGCGCAGACCCGCGCACGGTTTGAGCGACCTCGTCCCACCCTACACTGAGAAATGCGGGCTAGCCAGGAAGGTGGGCCTCGCTGCGCTCGCCCCAGGCGACGTTTGCACTACATGTTTGTCGCGTCGTCGTCGGTGCCGGTTTCCATTAGCTGGTCCATGGCGGCGGCCAGTTGGGTATTGTGGCGGTTGTCTTCGGCGTAGATGCGGCAAATTCGTACGCTCAGCGGAATCTGCCGGAACATCTCGCGGTCGTCCAGGCTGCGGATTTTCTTGCTGGCCGAGTCGTAGAGGAAGTTCTGGCCGGCGCTGGGCGTGTGCGCACCCGGTCGATGAACGTGCCGGGCCGTGTCTGCCCGCAAGGGCAAGTCCTTCAACTCGGCCGGTAAGTGATCTCGCACGGCCGCTTCGAAAACCCTCTCGTTGCTGAATATGCTGCTTCGTTCCGGCTCGCCCGGCTCGAAGAAGATCGTCCTCTCGCAGGCCATTTTCCAACGCACTTTGCGATGGAGGATATCCTGCCACTGCCGGCCCAACTCGCGCAAGGTGGGATCGTCGCTCTGCTGCCAATCGGCCACCCGTACAAGAACCGACCATTCGGTTAGCCGGCGGTACTGGTCGAGGTGTTCTAGCGGATTGCCGGGAAACAGGTGCTTTTTGCTGCGGTTGAACAACCCCTGCAAGGAGAGGTCGATCGCGCGAACCGTCCGGTGAAAATAGATCGCCCGAAATAGCTCACCCCGAACGGCAATAAACCGGACCAACGCCGAGAGACCCCGGTCGTGAATGGTAAGCCCCTTCTCGGTGAATGCACTGTAGTGCAGCAGTCGATCCAGGTCGAACGCCCTGGCGCTGTAGCCCGACATATATGCGTCGCGAAGCACGAAGTCGAGGTTGTCGACCGTGTACAGCCCGCTGAACAGGCTCTGCAACATCCGCAGCCAGCGGGGCGCGTCGTCGGAGTCCGGGGCCTTGGGGCGGACGATGAGGAACACGATCTGTTCGGGATCGAGCGTTTCGTCATCTTCCAGGCGGCCGTTCGGGTTGGAGCGAATTCCACGCAACAGTTCGGCCAGTTCGCGGCGGATGATTTCGGCACCCAACGTCTCGTGGGTCAGACCGTAATCGGCCAGGAAGTGCTGGTCGAAGAAGTGCCCGAACGGGCCGTGCCCCACGTCGTGCAGCAGCGCGGCCATTCTCATCAGCGATTCGACATAAGGGCGGCTGGGTACCTCGGGGCAAACGTCTCGCAGGCTGTCGTACAGTTCCTCGACAGCCCGGCTGGCCAGGTGCATGGCGCCGAGCACGTGCTGAAAGCGGGTGTGTTCGGCCGAGGGAAAGACCCACCAGGCGGTCTGCAACTGGTGAATCTGGCGCATCCGCTGCACCCAGGGGTGATCGACGATCCGTTGCTCGGCAACCTGGCCTTGGTCAACCCCAGCCGAAGAGGTAAAGGGGATGTAACCGTGGACGGGATCGTTACTGAGACTCTCGACTTGAAAGAACCGCATACTCCGCATTATGCCCGGCAAAGGGGGGAATGGGAAGTCGGAGGTCGGAAGGGGCTGTTGCTTCCAGGTTTCCCTGGCTTGTCTATTTTCCCCAGGCACGCAGGCTACGCTGGACAAACACGCCGGACCGCTCGGTCCTCTGCCCTTTCTACCTTCCGACCTCCGACTTCCGACTTCCGCCGACCGATCTAGCGTTAATTGGGCTGTCCGACTAAACTCACGGCTAACTTTTCGCATTGGGCAATCTATTCAAACCCGTTGTGTACATAGAGGAGGCTGTCGTGCCGCGAATTTGGACTCGGGTGTTGTTCTGCATGATTGGTGTTTTGGCGATGTCTCCGGTCTGCCCTTTGTCAAGCTCAAACTGTTGGGCTCAGGCGGCCGGTTCGAGCGAACGTCTCTTGCCCGCCACCACCAAAGGCGCCTTGTTCGTTGCCAATTACGAACAACTCAGCGAGCAATGGAACAAGACCCAAATGGGCAAGCTCCTGAAAGACCCGGTGATGGAGCCGTTCGCCAAGGACCTGCGCCGGCAGTTCCAGGACCGGTGGTCGGGAGTGCATGATCGCTTGGGATTGACCTTGGACGATTTGCAGGGGGTGCCGGGCGGAGAGCTTGCCGTGGCGCTTATCCGGGCGACGCCCGATCTGGCGGCCACGGCCATTCTGGTCGACGTGACGGGCCATCTCGACCAGGCCAATGCGATGCTGGGCAAGGTGGCCGCCAACATGAAGAAGAAGGGGGCCAAGCGGAGCGAACACGAGGTTGCGGGAATCACCGTCATCCTGTTCGACATGCCCGAAACCGAAGAGGACGGCCCCGAGCAGGTGGTTTATTTTCTTTCCGGCAACATGCTCGGCGCGGCGGACCATTTGCCCACGATTCAGGGCATCCTGGCCCGGCTGACAGGCCAGGCGGACGATTCGCTGGCGAAGGTCCCGGCGTTTCAGGCTGTAATGAACCGCTGCAAGGCCCACGCCGGCGAGTGGACACCGCAGGTCCGATGGTTCCTCGAGCCGATCGGTTACTTCGAGACTCGCAGGATGATAACACCCGAGCGAAAGGTCGTCCGCACGAAGAAGAAGAAGTCGGTTCTGGATGTTGCCAGGAACCAGGGGTTCTCGGCCATTCGCGGTGTGGGCGGGTTCGTCGACTTCGCCGTGGCCCGGTTCGAGATGCTGCACCGCACCGCGATCCATGCCCCGCCGCCTTACGAGAAATCGATGAAGATGCTGGTGTTTCCCAACAGCAGCCAATTCCAGCCGCAAGACTGGATCCCTCGCGACGTGGCCACCTACACAACCTTCTATTGGGACGTCTTGAACGCCTTCGACAATTTCGGCTCCCTGTTCGACGAGTTGTTCGGCGAACCGGAGTTCCTCTTCAACGTGAAGCCGGGCCACCAGGCCGATCTTGCCAGAGGCGTGCTGGCCGACAAGCTCCGCGGAGAGTTCAAGAAGAACCAGTTTCCACTCTCGGAGCAGGCAAAAGTCGTGACGAAACAGCCGGGCGGTCTCTGGCATATTATCGACGGCGAGAGGGTGCTCATCGTCAAGAAGGGCAAGACCCTGAGAGTCTACCTGGCCGATACCGGCATTTGGGAAGAAGTACTGGAATCTCTCAGGGAACAAGACGACGGGCCGAAAGTTGACTTGCGCAAGGAACTGGTGGCCCATCTGGGTAAACGGGTGACGGTAATCACCGACTATAGACTCCCCATCACCACAACCAGCGAGCAACTTCTGTTTGCCATCGAAGCGACCAACCCAAAGGCCGTGGCCGCCGGGCTGAAGAAGATGATGCAGAACGATCCCACCGTCAAACGGCGGGAGTTCGAGGGGCACGTGATCTGGGAGACCGTCGAGGAAAAAGTTGACCATCCTACCCTCGAATTCGATCTGCCCGCGCTGCCTAACAGCCACAAACCGGTTGAAGAGGAGAAAAAAGAGGAGGAAGAGGAAGAGGACCGGCTCTTACCCAACGCATCGGTGACAATAGCGTTCGGCCATCTGGTGATCGCCTCCCGCTACGACTTCCTGGTCAAGGTCTTGCAGAAAGCCAAGCAGCAGGAAACGCTGGGACGCTGCGTCGATTTTCGGGCAGTCGATGCCACGCTGAAAGAGTTGGGGGCAGGTGAGACCAGCGTTCGGGCGTTCTCCCGTACCGACGAGGAGTATCGCCCCACTTACGAACTGATCCGCAAGGGGAAAATGCCCGAAAGCGAGACGCTCTTCGGACGGATACTTAACGCAACGCTCGGCCCGAACAAAAAGGGCGTGGTCCGCAAGCAGAAAATCGACGGCAGCGGGCTTCCAGACTACCAGGTCGTGCGCCGTAACCTGGGCCCGGCCGGTATCTACATGACCAGCGAAGCGGAGGGCTGGTTCGTGGTCGGTTTCATGTTGCCCAAGTAGGGTGGAATGATAAAGGAGGCCGCTCAGAAGCCCAATCCCTTGGTTTTTGTTCTGATGCGGCAGAGGTACATGTCGGCGGTGATGTAGAGTACGGAACCGTCTTCGGCGAAACAGCAGTTGGCGGTGGCGACGCCCGGGTTGATGCGGCCCAACAGCCTTCCGTCGGGCGCGAAGACGTTGACCCCGCCGGGACCAGTGGCAAACAGGTTGCCTGCGCGGTCAACTGCCAGCCCGTCGGGCAGGCCTCGAAGCTTCTTTCGCCAAGGCGTGGAGTCGTGGAACACGCGGCCGTTGGCTATGGTGCCGTCGGGCTGAACCTCGAAAGCCATCCAGACGGGCCGCTTGGGGTCCGATTGGGCCACGTACAGTGTCTTCTCGTCGGGCGAAAAGGCGATTCCGTTAGGCCGGGTCATCCGGTCGGTAAGCAGCGCCACCCGGTTGTCAGTCGAGAGCCGGTACACGCCGCAGAAGTCCAACTCGCGGGTTGCCCCCTTGGCCAATCCGTAGGGTGGATCGGTGAAATACAGATCGCCGTTGGATTTGAAGACCAGATCGTTCGGGCTGTTCAACCGCTTGCCCTTGTATCGATCGACGAGTACCGTCCAGCGGCCGTCGTCTTCCAGCCGGGCAATCTGCCGGTCGCCGTGCTGGCAGAGCACCAATCGGCCGACCGAATCGAGCATCAGGCCGTTGGAGCCGGGCTCGCCACCCCGCGGCAGCGAGCCGGTGTATCCGCTCGATTTCAAGAAGACGCTTATCCCTTGCCCTTCTTTCCATTTCATCACGGCGTTGTTGGGAATGTCGGAGAAGAGCAGATAGCCGCCCTTGGGAATCCAGACCGGCCCTTCCGACCACTCGAACCCCTCGGCCAGTTTCTCCAGCACGGCGTCGCGCGGAACCAGTTGGTCGAAACGAGGATCGATACGTTGAATGGTCCCGATGGCCGGGCAGCCCTTCTTTTCTTCGGCTCTCGCCCACCGTTCGGTGGATACCAGGACCGTCACGCCCAGCAGCAGTAAACCCAAAGCGGTCTTCGCTCTTGTCATGGCAGCAGATCCTCCGAGGAATACGGTTGTTAACAGGACACCGGTCCCCATGATAAACGGGCGGATAGGCGCTGGCAAGACTGCCCCGCATTTCTCACCAACCAGGGACATCCCGAAACAGTGTGCCACTGCTTCGTCAGAAGCAGTGCCGCGAAAACTCCCGGGAAAACACTGCTTCTAGCGAAGCAGTGGCACACCGTGGTGAGAAATGCGTCCTAGACACTCTCCAGCGGACTGCCGTCGGTCGAGGGAGCAGGCAGCGGAACGGCAATCGGCCGTTCGAGGAAATTGAAGAGCTTTTTGGAACGGACCGGATGCTGTAGCTTGCGGACCGCCTTGGCCTCGATCTGCCGGACACGCTCCCGAGTGACGGAAAAAATCTTGCCCACCTCCTCGAGCGTGTAGGCGTAGCCGTCGGCCAATCCGTACCGCAGCCGGATAATCTCCCGTTCGCGATAGTTGAGCGCCGCAAGCACGTCGGCAATCCGCGACTTGAGCATCTCCCGGTTCATGTCGTAAAGCGGATCGTCCTCGCGGTGGTCTTCGAGGAACTCGCCGAAGTAGCTGTCGTCGTGGTCGCCAACCGGCTGCTCCAGCGAGAGCGGCTGCCGGCTCATTTGCAGCACGCGGTTGGCATTGTCGACCGACAATCCGGCGGCCTCGGCCGTCTCCTCGATGCTCGGTTCATAGGCGTTGGTCTGGAACAGGGTGCGGGTAACACAGCGAACCCGGCTCATGGTTTCGATCATGTGTACGGGCACTCGTATAGTACGGCTCTGGTCGGCAATTGCCCTGGTAATTGCTTGGCGAATCCACCAGGTAGCGTAGGTGGAGAACTTGTACCCTCGGGCGTATTCGAACTTGTCCACTGCCCGCATCAGCCCGGTGTTCCCCTCCTGGATCAGGTCCAGAAAGCTCATCCCGCGATTGCGATACCGCTTGGCGATAGAGACCACCAGTCGCAAGTTACCTGCCGAAAGGCTACGTTTTGCCAGGTCATATTCCTTCTGGAACCGAGCGGTCCTGTTGATTCTCAATTGCAGCGTGGAAGGGCTTTCCAGGGTAGTCCGCATTAAGTACCGCAACTCCGCACGGATTTGGGCGACCTGCTCGGCCGCCGTCCGGTTGCCGCGCAACTCGGCCAATTGACCGGCCAATTGCTCCATTCGCTGGCGGATTTGCCCCAACTTGACCAGCACCGGCTGCAAACGCTGCGTCCGCAAGTTAAGCTCCTCGATCAGCCGGACCGACTTGTTCCGGCGGCAAACCATCCGTCGCCAGGCCGCCTGCCGCTGACGTCGTGGCCGGTATTTGTTCATCACGACCTGAAAGTCCTCGCGATTCTGCCGAAGCAAGTGCCGCAGAGTCCGCAAGTTGGGCTCCAAGAGCGCCATCAGGTGACGCTTCTGCTGGAGGTTGGTTACCGAGACCTCCACCGTCCGATCCAATCGCAAGCGGCCGGCACGCACTTTTTCCAGCAAACCCATGGCCGCCTGTAACACATAGTCAGTGGCCAGCGCACTGTGCCGGAAGCAGGTTCTGGTCTTCTCGATCTGCTTCGCGGCGGAAATTTCCTCCCGACGCGAAAGCAACGGAATCTCGCCCATCTGCATCAGGTAGATGCGGATCGGGTCGTCGATTTGGTTATCATTGCCGGGCTCTTGGACGTCGGTTTCCTCGTGCGTGGCATCCAAGCCGACCGGCTCCTCGTCTTCGATCCGCGGGGGTTTCTCCGGCTCGATCACCGCCGCTTTGTTCGAGACCCCCTGCCCGTTGCGGCCCGGTTTTCCATTGGTGTGCCGGACTGTCGACTTGCGACGGGTTGATTTTCTCGCGGTGGGCTTGCGATTTACTTTCGGCAAGATGCATACCTCGGCAGGAAAGAGATAGCTAACATGGGCTGCGGTCCTAACCAAAGAGGGAAGGAGGAAGTCGGAAGTCGGATGTCGGAAGGGGGAGTTCGTAACGCCTCTCGGCAGGCTTGCACTCTATGATTCCGACTTCCAATTTCCGACTTCCGACTTCGAAGATCACTCCGCGTCGGGAAAAAAGCACTTCGGGTGCCAAACCCGTCAACGACCACGGCATCCTAAACCTAAGACCTTGTACAGAAACGGGTTGCGCCCCATTGCGCTGCCCGAAAACCCCTGGAAGCAACACCCGCACGTTGGCTTTGGTCATCAAAGCACTGTCGCCCGTGTCGTGTTTGTGAATCACCCCCGCCAAACCATAGAGGTGATTGCCATACCACCGCTTCGTCAGATCACTCCGCTTAGACTCAGAAATCAAATTCAGCAGAAACGCCACATCCTGCGCATAGCATCTACCTTACCACTCATTCCGTGTTTGTCAAGAGGGGGGAGAAGGGAAAAAACGGGAATACATGGACGCAACGGAGGAGTGGGTAAATCAGCCGGCGTGCCAAAGGCTGTAGCACAGGCTTCCAGCCTGTGGCTGGGTAACACAGGCAAGATGCCTGTGCTACTGAAGTGGCTTATGGGGCTTGATCGTAAGCTTGCGATTTACTGTCAGTGCTAGCAGTCGCCGTTCTCGACGGAAGTCCTTAATATGACTCAAGATCGGCAAACTGCCCGACTGCGAAGGCTGCTAGCATTTCGCAAGGTT